>CATNDK010000005.1 GCA_950096585.1 Thalassococcus halodurans
CTTTGCCCGTTCGCAACTGATGTGCTTTGCCAAACCCGCCGATTGGGACCGTTTCCATATCGTCCATTGCGGCATCCAGCCTGACCGCTACACCCCGACAGACGTCACCGAACCGCACCTTCTGTTCGTCGGCCGTCTGGCCGGTGTGAAAGGCGTGCCGATCCTGTTGCAGTCAGTCGCAGATCTGGCCGCAGATATCCCCGATCTGCGCCTGACCCTGATTGGCGATGGACCGGATCGGGCCGAGTTAGAGACGAAAGCACGCGATCTGGGCATAGCCGATCGCTGCAATTTCGTTGGGTACAAATCCCAGTCCGAAGTGGCCGAGGCACTGACCAAAGCATCTGTTTTCGTCCTGCCCAGCTTTGCCGAAGGCGTCCCCGTTGTTTTGATGGAGGCGATGGCGGCTGGGGTCCCCGTGCTGACCACCCGTATCGCTGGCATTCCAGAGCTTGTCGAAGATGGCGTATCGGGAAAACTCGTCGCGCCCGGTGATACGGACGCGCTGACAGGGGCACTGAAAGACCTGCTTTCCCCCTCGACAGACCGTCGTGCCATGGGTCAGGCAGGCCGCGACAAGGTCACACAAGACTTCAACATCGCCACAGAGGCCGCGAAGCTATCGGCCCTGTTCCAAGGGGATCTGCATGAGCGTGGTTGACGCCATCCTGATCGGCCGCAACGAAGGGGCCCGCATCGAGGCGTCGCTTGCCAGCCTGAAAGGCCAAGCGCGGCGGATCATCTTTGTGGACAGCGGATCGACAGATGACAGCGTTGCCAAGGCGCGCGCCGCCGGTGTCGAGGTCGTGGAACTGGACAACTCCATCCCCCACTCTGCCGCCCGCGCCCGCAACGCCGGTTTCGCAGAGGCCATGGCCCATGACTCGCCCCCCGATTACGTGCAGTTCATTGATGGCGACTGCCAGACGGTCGCTGGCTGGGTCGCCAAGGGCGCTGCGTTTCTGGATGCAAATCTGGGTCATTCCCTCGTCACCGGCTGGACCCGCGAAATCAACCGCGATGCGTCGGTCTATAACCAGATGTGCGATGTCGAATGGCTACGTCCTGCTGGCCCCATTCGGGCGTGCAGCGGCAATATGATGGTGCGCGCCAGCGCGTTTGAGCAGATCGGCGGCTTCAACATGGCCGTGATCGCGGCAGAGGACGATGACCTTTGCGTGCGGCTGGCCAAAGCCGGCGGCAAGCTGGAGCGTATCCCCGAGGACATGACGCGCCACGATGCGGCGACCTACAGGTTCAGCCAGTGGTGGCGCCGTGCCGAACGGACCGGCCATGGCTTTGGTCAGGTGGGCCACCTTCACCCCGACTATTTCGTGCGCGAACGGCAACGGATGCTGATCTACGCGCTGGCCGTGCCGGTGGCGACCTTGGTGCTGCTGGCCTTGATCGGCTGGCCCGCCTTGCTTTTGCTGCTGATCTATCCGCTGAACTGGTGGCGCACGGCCAAGGGACTGATGGCAGAAGGGCTGCCTGCGTCCGAGGCGCGTCGTCATGCGGTCTTGCTGACCATTTCCAAATTTCCGAACCTGCAAGGATATCTACGATTCCATCTTCGCAGGCTCACCGGCGCGGACATGCGCCTGATCGAGTACAAGTAAGGGGCCAGATATGTCCGATCCGATACGCGTAGGTTTGATTGGCGCAGGCTATATCGCCACATGGCATGCCGAGGCGCTGCGCGACACCCGTGGCGTTACGGTCGCCGCCGTTGCCGACACATCCCGCGCCGCCGCCGAAGGATTGGCCGCCGCCTTCGGCGCGCAGGCGTTCGGGTCGGTGGACGAGCTGATCGAAAGCGGCACATGCGATGCCGTGCACATCCTGACGCCGCCGCACATCCACAAAGACATCGCCATCCAGTGCCTGAACGCTGGCCTGCATGTGACCGTTGAAAAGCCTGTCGCCACCAGCACCGATGACACCCGCGCCATGGCGGAGGCGGCGGAAAAATCCGGTGCACGGTTCCACCCCGGCCATAACTTCCTTGGCCTGCCGTCCTATGAGCGGCTGAAGGATATGGTTACCGGTGGTTCCTTGGGCCGTGTATCATCAGCAGAACTGACATGGGCATTGCCCTTGGCCCCCTTGCGGTCCGGTCCTTATAACCTCTGGCTGCTGCGCGAACCGCGCAATTTGCTGTTGGAGCTAGGCCCGCACCTGATGGCCTTTGCCGTCGATCTGTTCGGGCCTGTCACGGTTGAGCACACCATCCTGTCCAAACCCGTGGACCTGCCCGGCGACGACACACGCCCCCAGATGTTCCGCATTCTGGCCAAGGCGGGCGATGTCGATCTGAACATCACGGTCAGCATGGTCGAAAGCGTTGATGACCGGTCTGTCACGCTGCGTGGGTCATCCGGCCGTGCCCGTCTGGATTTCGCCGCCGATACGCTTGTCGTGGACTGCGAAAACACATCGGACCTGATCGTGAACCCGCTGCGCCGTCAGCTGGACATGTCAGCCCAGCACCTGCGCGAAGGGATGCGCAATCTGTTTGTGCAGACCAAATCCCTGAACAAACAAAGCGCCTATGGTCAGAGCTTTCGCGGCATGAACCGCGCGATCTATGGCAATCTGGGCAAACCCGCCGACCCGCGTTTCAGCGCAGAAGCCGCCGTTCAGGTGATGCAGGCGCTGGATGATGCCTTGGCTTTGGTGCCTGCCGAACAACTGGCCGTCGCAGCCCCCGCCGTCAAAACGCGCGATCCGAAACCAACAGCGATGGTCATCGGCGGCACAGGCTTTATCGGCCGCGCGCTGACCCGCGCATTGGTTGCCCAAGGGCGCGATGTGCGCGTGCTGTCGCGTGGCAAAACCGGCCCCTTCCCCGATCTGCCGGATCAGGTGGAAACCGTGGGCGTGTCCCTGAAAGACCGCGAAGGTCTGACCGACGCGATGCGAGGGATGGATGTGGTGTTCAACCTTGCCCGCGCGATGGGGACGTCGTGGGAAGACTGCCTGATCAACGATGTGGGTGTCGCGGAAACGATTGCCGAAGCGTCAATGACCGCAGGCGTCAAACGGCTGGTCTATACCGGCACCATCGCCAGCTACGACATGTCAGACCCCAACGTGAAGATCACCGAGGATCTGGGTTTCCCCGACGACATGACCGACCGGAACCTTTATGCGCGGTCCAAGGCGGAATGCGAACGCCGCCTGATGGCCATGCACAAGGATCGCGGCCTGCCGCTGACCATCGCACGGCCAGGTATCGTGATCGGCCCCGGTGGCCCGCTGCAACACTGGGGCATCGGTCGCTGGCATGGGGCCGGTGCAGTGCGCATCTGGGGGCATGGCAACAACATCCTGCCGTTTGTTCTGAACGATGATGTGGCAGATGGCCTGATCCGCATGGCCGAAGACGACGCCGCACTGGGCGAAGACTTTAACCTTGTCGGCGAACCGATGATGTCGGGGCGCGATTACTTTGCTGCCATTCATCAGGTCTATGGCGCCAAACTGCGCGTTTCGGGATCGAACCTGAATCTGCTGTTCGCGGCAGATGCGGTGAAACACGTGCTGAAAAAACACGCGCTGCGCCGGACCGGCCTGACGCGCCCGTCGTTGGCCGATTGGAAAAGCCGCGCGCATTTCTCGCCGTTTGTGAATGACAAACCCAAGACCATGTTGGGCTGGGCACCGGAAGCGGACCGCAGCGCCTTTGTCGAAAAAGGGATCAAAGAGGCCAACCTGTTTGGCTTCTGATCCAGATTGTTAACAATTCTCCCGATTTCTCCGCATTTTTGACAGATTGTTTTGATGAAAGAGACGCTGTTGAGTGCAGTAAATAATCGGGTACGGGGTAAGGATTGATGACAATCCGGCCAATCATCAGCCAGAAAATGACGCCCCATTTGCGGGCGCTGAAGGTGTTGCCATGACCCAACGCCCCAAATTCACACGCAAAAAACGCGCAGGTGCTCAATCCCTCCCCGAGATCGAGCCAGCCGTTCCTGCACCGCAAGTCGACGATACGGAACGTAAGCAAGCCGAGATCAGGGCACGCCAAGCCGAAGAGGCCGCTGCTGCCGCCAAAGCCCGTGCCGCTGAGGAAGAGGCTGAGCGCCAGCGTCTGGCCCAGCAATTGCGCCGCATCGAAGAAGAACGCGTCGCCGAGGCGCAACGGCAGGGCGCTGTTGCCAAGGCAGAAGCAGATCAGGCAGAAGTTGCACAGCCCGCAGAACCTGAGCCCGAATACCATCCCGCCGCCCCTGCGCTGAGCGATTGGGAACGTTTGGGGACCGTTTCACTGGATGCCGCGACGCTGGATCGTCATCGCATCATCACCGGCACACGCAAAGACGGCGCGCACACGACATTTGACGTACTGCGCACCCGTTTGCTTCAGGCCCTGTCGGAAAAGGGCTGGAAGCGCGTTGCCATCACCTCGCCCACGCAAGGTTGTGGCAAGACATTCACAGCGGCCAATCTGGCGCTGAGCCTGTCGCGTCAGGAAAATTGCCGAACGCTGCTATTGGATTTCGACATGCGCCGCCCGTCGCTGGCCAAAGTGCTGGGCGTTCAGAACCCCGGATCGATTGGCGATATGCTTCGCGGCACCAAAGACCCGCAGGACCACATCAAACGGTTGGGCCCGAACACGCTACATGCGGGTCAGAACATTGCGTTCGGATTGAACGATTCCGCCGAATCCTACGCCTCGGAACTGCTGCTTGATCCCCGCACAGGGGCAGCACTGGACGATCTTGAGGAACGGCTGAATCCGGACGTCATCCTGTTTGATCTGCCACCCGCCCTGTTTTCAGATGACGTTTTGGCACTGCAGCCGCATCTGGATGGCGTTTTGCTGGTCGTGGGTGGCGGAGTCACCACGCAGGCCGAAATCCAAGAGGTCGAAAGCCGTCTGGGCGAAGCGACGCCGCTATTGGGCATCGTCCTGAACAAGGCCGAAGGCGTGCACAGCGCGAATTACGAATACTTCTGACGGATCAGTTGCCTGCCCGCATCGGGAGGATTCGACCCAGCAAGCCTTCCGGCCCGAACACATAGACAATCGCTGCGCCCAACCCGAGCAGAAGCGCAAAGATGCGTCCAACCCATTTCCAACGGTTGTTGCGATCGTCGCGTTTTGTGGTGATCACCGGAATGGACACCACGGGTTTGACACCCAGTGCTCGTTCAAGCTGGGCCGCAGTGCGGATCGCGGGGTTCAGCAGTTCCAGAACAAAGGCCACACCCAGCGCCAGCATGCCGGATCCCAAAATACCGGCGACCATGATTTTCAGCGCGCTGGTGGAAATGGGTGCCTCGGGGACCATGGCGGCTTCTAACACATCCATGCGTGCGGACTGCTGCTGAGCCTCCAGCATCTGTTCCATCTGCGCATCCGAGCGGCGCTGTGTGACGATGGTGTATTGTTCCTGCAATTGGGCAAGATCACGTTCCAAGGCGTCCAGACGGCGCTCGACCTCGGGGGAACGGGCCATCGCCTCTTCGATTTCAGAAATACGCGATTCCACAACATTGCGCTGCTGGATCAACAGTGCGACCTGCTGCTCAACCACACCTTCGCGCTGACGGGCAGTGCTGTTTTGCAGCGTCACAATTTCCTGATCCAGTTCCAGCTTGGTGTCTTCCAGCGTGGCAAGTTGATCGCGCAGGGCTGTCTGGGCCGTAGGAAGTGCATCCGTATTGGCGGATTTAAACGCTGAAATTTCAGCTGCAGCCTTGTCGATGTCTGTGCTGAGACGATCCTGTTCAGCATCAAAGAAGCTGAGCGCATCACGGGCCTGCGCCAGTCCCTGTTCACGGGCCTGTTCAATCACGGATGTCATCAGATCGTTGGCAACGGCAGCGGCCTTTTCAGGATCACCCAGCTGCACCGTAATGCGAAGACCCGACGGCGGGATATCTGTCTGCCACGGCTGCGCGCCTGCGCGGATTTGTTCCACCAGAACGGACTGACGCATTTCGAATACGCGTTCGATTACCGACAGGTTGGGATCCATGAACAGATCATAGCGATCCATGATCTCAATCAGGTTATCGCGAGCCATCATCTGCTGTTCGATCAACCGCACCTGACGTGCGGGATCGCGTTGTTGGCGGACGGGCATGCCAATGCGCACAGGCTCTTCGATCCGTGCATCCTGAATCTGGATGACAGAGATAGCCTGATACAGCTTAGGCTGGGATTTCGCGAACATGGCCGCCGCAAGGCAGCCCAGCACGAAAATGGGAATAATCACCCAAGTACGACGGCGAATTGCCGCGAGGAATTCCCCGAGGCTTTGAAACTGGTTCATCCACTATGCTCCCGCAAAGTCGCCCCCATTGCGTTCGGAAGTTGCGAATCCCTATCTGAAGAGATTTCGCCATCTTCACGCCACAATCTATCGGAACGGCCCCTTAAAAGCCACAATCCAAACGGGCGGAATCGGAAACAGTGCATTTCCAAAACCTTCGTTTTCTCAGGACTTTACGTGCAGAAACGACGCGCTGAGCGCGCACAAAGACAGCCACATGTCACCGACGTTCCATTGCAAGACAGGCAGGCAAGCGCCCTTCTCAAAGGGTGGAACGGGGCGCGCGAAACGCAGGCATTTGCCACCATCCGTCAGTTCAAGCGCGCCAAATCCGAACACGGTCCGGCTAAGGTTATACTGCGCTTTGTAAGCCGCTTCTTTCAATGAAAACAATCGGGTAGCCGCAACACCGTGATCATCGGAAATCTGGTCCAGCTCTTTCTTGGTCCCGATTTCGCGCCGTAGACTGATGTCCAGACTGCCCGCATCCTCAAGATCGATGCCCAGCCCTGCGTAATCCTCGGCATCGCCGGTGATCGCGATGCAGGCAGTGCCGGTGTGGCTGATGCTACCAACGGTGCCCGCAGGCCAGACCGGCGCGCGGTCTTCGGCCATCGGGATGGACACACCGGGCAGCCCCATTTGCGCCAAGGCCATACGTGCGGCGACTCGGCCAGCGGCAAATTCGGCGCGGCGGCCGGACACGGCACGCAGAACAGCGGCCTCTTCCACAGGGTGCAAAGGCGGGTGAACCGCCCCCGGATCAGCAACAGAGACCTTCAATCGACCCGGAAAGTCGATCAAGGACAGGTGCTGTTCCAGATCACAGATGGACATAGCTTATACCTTCCGGCGCGCGCGCATTTCACGGCGTCGCGCCATTGCATCCCGGCGCGATTGCGCACGATCATTTTCCGCAGGCGCATCCTGTGTAGCGGGCTCTGGCGCAGTTGTGGGCGACAGTTCTGCCACCCGCGCCGCAAGCGCAGACAGGGTGGGCGCGCGGAAGATGTCCGTAATCGCAAGCTTGGGTACCTTCAACCCGTCACGGATCGCACGATGCGCCTGAACCGCCAGCAGTGAATGCCCGCCAAGGTCAAAGAAGCTGTCGCGGGGATCGATCTGATCTACGCCCAAAATCTCGCTCCAGATGGCGGCGATCTGTGCGGTGATACGGACAGTGTCGCTCTGCCCTTTCGCGGAAACAGGCGCAGGACGCGAGGCCGGTTTAGCCGGTGCCTTCCGCTTCTGTTCCGGCGCAGGCAGCGCACCGCGATCGACCTTTTTGTTGGGTGTCAGCGGGAAGGCCGACAAGTTCACAAAACGGCTAGGCACCATAAAGCTGGGCAGATCCTCGGACAGCTTGGCATTCAGCACGTTTTCCGCCTGTTCAGAGCCTGTGTAGTAACCCACCAGACGCAGATCACCTGGCTGATCCTCGCGCGCCATGACAACCGCCTGACGCACGCCTTTCACGGCCTCAAGCCGCGCTTCAATCTCGCCCAGTTCGATCCGGAAGCCGCGCAGCTTCACTTGGTGATCCACACGGCCAATGAATTCGATCCGGCCATCGCCACGACGGCGCACCAGATCGCCAGTGCGATACATCCGACCACCGTGGAACGGGTTTTCGACGAACCGCTCGGCCGTCAGTTCCGCACAGTTCCAATAGCCACGTGTGACACCCGTACCGCCGATCCACAATTCGCCCTCTGCGCCGATACCGACAGGGTTCTGCGCGTCATCCAGTACGTAAAGCTGGGTGTTGGCGATGGGCAGGCCGACGTTGACCACGGCCTCGGCCCCGCCCGCTGCTTGGGTCGACGACCAGATCGTCGTTTCGGTCGGGCCGTACATGTTGGTGACTGTCGCGTCCGTCGCCTTGCCCAAATCGGCAACCAGTGCGCCGGGCAGCGCCTCACCGCCCAAGAACAGATGCTTGACCCGCGACAGGGCAAAGCGCGCCTCGTCATTCATGGCGATCATGCGCATCATCGACGGCGTACACTGCAGATGCGTCACGTCATGGCGCACGATCTGCGCCGCGAGCGAGAAGTCGTCTGCGGCTGGCCCACTGACCGTTTTGCTTTGCGCCACCACCTTGGCCAAGGGCCGCAAGCCCGCCAGAACCGTGTCGGTCGGAATGCCATAGTCGATCAGGCAGGCGACCTCGGTCACGCCAATCTTTTGCAGGTCACGCACGCGGTCCATCGCATCATCAACCGTCCCGAACAGGCCCGAGTCGTTGAAGTAGCGTTCAAAGGCGAAATCCAGAATGCCTTCCAACTCATCCTGTTCCAGCGACCCCAGATCAAGGTCGAACGCGTTCTTCGCCCCTTCGGGCTTTTTGAACGCAGGGAAGGCCCACGCGTATTGCTTGATCAGACCAGCAGCCGAGCGCAGGTAATCCTTCATCGGTTCGCGCGCGATTTCCTGCGCCTCTTCCCGTGTCTCGGCAAGGAAGGTGTGCAGCATCAGGGTGACCTTGTGATCCTGGGGATCGTGGCCCGCGTCTTTCAGCGCCTGATGGTAGAGTTTGATCTTATCCGCGACCTCATCCACGCTTTGGCCCAGCAGGTGGGTCAGAACGTTGGCACCGATGGTGCCCGCTTCGCGCCATGTCTCGGGGTTGCCCGCGGTCGTTACCCAAACCGGCAGCTTGGCCGACACGGGACGCGGCTGTGTGACAACCTCGTGCATGGTGCCGTCCTTGCGCGGGAAGGGCACAGGTTCGCCCGCCCACAGCTTGCGCAAGGTGTCGATGGTTTCGAACATCGCGGGCTTGTTGTTCGGCGGGGTGTTTTCCGGGCGCAGCACAAAGTCATCCGGCTGCCAGCCGCTGGCGATGGCCAGACCGGCGCGTCCGTCGGTCAAGTTGTCGATCACGGCCCATTCTTCGGCAATACGCGCGGGGTGATGCAATGGCGCGACGCAGCTACCCGCACGCACACCGATATTCTTGGTCACCGCCGCAACAGCCGCCCCTGTGACCGAAGGGTTCGGATAGGGGCCACCAAAGGCGTGGAAATGGCGTTCTGGCGTCCAGACCGCGCAGAAGCCGTGTTCGTCCCCGAACTTGGCCCCTTCCAGCAGCAGGTCGTATTTGTGATGGGTGCGCCCGTCGTCATTACCCCAATAGTACAGCGAAAACTCCATTCCGCCGTCATTGCCCAGCGCACCGCCGGAAATCATCGCACGGTCTTCGTCAGACGCGATCACAACGCGGAACCCGCGGGAGGTGGTGTAGAACAATTCAAGCACCGAGATGTCGAAGCTGAGCGATGTAACGGCCAGCCACGTGCCGCCGTGATCGGGCACCACCGCATCCATCCCGCAATAGAAGTTCGCGACATTGCGATGTTCGATCATCACGCCTTTGGGCAGACCGGTCGAGCCAGAGGTATAGATCAGATAGGCCAGATCATCCGGCCCGCTGGTGTTACCCAGATTGGTGTCGTCCTGCTGTTTCGCGCGCGGATCAGTGTCGATCGCCAGAACCTCGGCTTCATGGTCAGGCAGTTGCGCCAGAAGGTTGGACTGGGTCAGCACGACCTTTGCGCCACTGTCAGACACGAAGTGGCGCAGGCGGTCAGCGGGATAGGTCGGGTCCATCGGCAGATAGGCACCCCCCGCCTTCAGGATCGCCAAGGCCCCCACCATCAGATCAAACGACCGGCGGCAACACAGGCCCACGACCGTGTCGCGCGTAACACCCATATCGACCAAGACACGCGCCAATCGGTTCGCCGCCGCGTTAAGATCGGCGTAGGACAGGCTCTGATCCTCGAACACCAGCGCGGTGGCATCAGGTGTTTTGGCGACCTGTGCTTCGAACAGTCGATGCATCGGTTGATCGGTGAAATCCATGGTCGTGTCGTTCCAGCCGTTCAGCACCAGATCGCGTTCGATTTCGGTCAGGGCATCACCATCGGCCTGAAGACGTGCGGCAATGGCGTTGGCGTAAAGCTCGGGGATGCGGCCGCTGTCATAGTGAAGAACGGTCTTGTCGCCAGACAGTTCGATGGTCAGGGGAATACCCGCAACCGCACCTGCGTTATCCGACACCGCAATATCCGGAAGGCCCATGTCGGCCAGCGCAGGGTCGCGCAGCATCAGGTCCAATGCAAAGGTTTTGCGCTGTAACAGTGCCTGTTTTTGATCATTGAAGTCGTCAGAGATCTGCACCGGAACCCATGGCGACAACAAGCCCTGACTATCTGGAATGTCACTGTGCTGGAACGCCACCAAACCGCCGCCCAGTGTCGCCACCAACCGACCGACCGCAGCCATTGGATCGTTCACATCATTCAGGATCAGGGTCTGAGTACGGCCTGTATCAGGTAGCAGACCGGGGACGCGGGCAAAGGGCGCTTTGGCCATGGCGCGACGCCAGTAGGTATCGTTTTTAGCGATATCCGGGAGGTCGATTTCTTCGAATGCGTCCAGTGTATCGCCAGCCTTGGCGATGCTTTCGGGCTGAATTGTTGCCCCGTCCAGACAGCGCAGGCCACTGATCCGCAGCGCATCCGTTCCGCAGGCCACAGTCAACGTATCGGCGGATGCAGACAGAACCTGACCAGCGTCACCTCTTCCATCAACAACGGCGACCGAACCGACCGCGTAAAAGATACCGCCGATACGAAGTTTCGGCACACACAGCGGATTCCAATAGTCGCCGTGGTCCAAAGCACGCACCAAACGTTCCAACTCGGCCGCAGGGCGTGACAGGTCCAGCCAACCGTTCGACGCCGGACGATCCGCCAAAGCGTGATAGCTGCGCAGGGCGAGGTTCTGCTTCACCCGACGAGGCGAGTCCGAGGACAGTTCCTCCATCACTTCGTCAAAGCTTTCCATTGCTGCGGCAAAGCAGCTGGTGTTCAGGCTTAGCGCCGTATCGCTGGCGGACACGGCCACATTACGGGCGACGATGATGTCGCCTTCGTCAATGCCACCCTCGATGAAATGCCACGTGATGCCGTGCTGCTTTTCACCTTCGATCAACGCCCAGACAGGGGCATTCAGACCCGCGTGGCGCGGCAGGGGCCCATCGTGGAAATTGACCGCCCCGCGCTTGGGAAGCGCCAGAAGGTCGTCAGGGATGATATCAAGGTTTGCAACGCTCAGAAGCCAGTCAAACGGCTGCCCCGCCAATTGCTGTGCCGCATCACGTGTCAGGGGTTGCACCGGCAGGCCATTATCACGCGCCCAATCCGCAACGCCGGTCGCGCGGGTGAAGACAGCCACCACGTTATGCCCCGCCGCCAGCAGCTTGGCCCCGCAATGCTGGGTCAGCGTATCGTTACCGATCAGGATACAGGAAAACATGGTCTAGGACCTCACTGAGTCATTGGGGATGGCCGGCACCTTGGACGGGGGCAGCGGCGCAGCGATGTGCCCGAGGGCATGCCGCAGCAAATCTGACAAGAAACGGGGCGGGTCGATCGGGGCTTTGCCCGTCACCATGCGGCGCAGACGCCAGATCAGGCCGCCCAGAACATGGGCCACCGTCGCGCCAATTGCATAGGCGCGCCCGTGATGTTTCACGAAGTAATACCAGCGGCTGTCCAGCCAGTAGTCGGGGATGCGTTTCCAGCTACCCATGCCAGTGGATTGGGACCCGATATGCATCACCTTGCTTTCGGCAACATGGTCCACGCCCCAGCCTGCACGCTGCACACGGGCGCACAAATCGGTTTCCTCGAAATACAGAAAGTACGTCTCGTCAAACAGGCCGACCTGTTGCAAAACCTTGTCACGCATCAACAGCGAACAGCCCGCGATCCATTCGACAGGCCCTGTCTTTTCCAACCCGAAAATAGGCACTGTATAGGCGGAAAGCAGACGCGAGATCGGACCGGTCCGCGCCGCACCTTCGAATTCCGAGAAGATGGTCGGAAAGCGGAAGGCTGTCAGTTGCCGGTCCATTTCCGACCCGTGAATTTCCGATCCGGCAAAGCCCACCTCGGGGTGGTTTTCCAGATGCCGAACAAGCGCACAGATCGCGCCCTTTTCGGGGAAGGCATCGGAATTCAGGATATAGACGTAATCAGGCCGCGACCCGTCACTTAGCCCTGCTTTGATGCCAACGTTGTTGCCAAATCCGAACCCACCGTTGTGACCGGACTGGATGACGCGCACAGGGCAGATATCTTTCCAATCGGCCTCGGCGATCCATTGCTTCAACTGCTCTTCGGACCCGTCACCTGAATCGTTGTCCACGATCAGAATTTCGCCCTTCAGATCTTCCATCGCATAGGCAGCCGCCATCGCCGCGCCCAACGTCATCTGCGCGCTGCGCCAGTTCAGGATGATGGTCAGAACAGTCGGCGTCGTCATGATGGCCTACTCCGCGGCCTGTGACGCAAAGGGCAACACGGTGCCATGGCCTGCATCAGACGCTTCGGCCAGTTTGATCACCCTGCGCATTTCGGCCCCCAGAACCCGCACGTTGGGCTCAAGCACCATCGAGTCGTGATCGCCCGGCACTTCGCAGACCTCGATCTGTGGCGTGTACTGCCCCCAGTCATTGTCGTGGAACAAATAAGCCCGTTCATCATCGACAAACCGTCCGTTGGACACAGACCATTTGCCGCGCAATGGCGGACGGAACAGGACCATACGGCCATCGCGCGGTTTCATCTGGTATGTCGCGACAGCAGACAGGAACGATGCCTCAATCTCGGCATCATGGAAGGCGCCGGTTTCTTCGGTCGCCTCGAACTCACGTCGTTTACGGATTTCCCATGCGATCCGGTTCTTGGCCCAGATAAACGGATAAGCGATGCCCTTTTTGCGCAGCTCTGCGATCTGGATCAGCATCCGGTCTTTCCATTCCAGCGGACGGCGCTGGGGTAGCGGCGTATCCAGCAGAACGACCAGCGCAACCTCGTCTCCCATCGCCTCAAGCTGATGGGCCATTTCATAGGCGGTGATCCCGCCACCCGAGAAGCCGCCAAGCAGATAAGGCCCTTCTGGCTGCACTTGCTTCAGCTCTGCGATGTAATCCCGCGCGGCTTCGGTGATCGTTTGATGCGGCTCTTCATCGCCGTAAAGCCCGCGCGCCTGAAGGCCGTAGAAGCGGCGTTCGTTGCCCAACAGGTGTGCCAGATGGCGCAGGTTCAGGACGTTGCCGAACATGCCAGCCACAAGGAAGAAGGGCGTCTTCGACCCACCTTCACCGTCATGCATCGCCACCAGATGGCGGAAACGGCGTTCGGGCTGTTTGGGTTTCGGCTTATCCGACGCATCGCCCGCCTGCCCCGTGTCACCAACACGTTCGGCGATTAGCGCGGCACAGGCCCGGATGGTTGGTGCCTCGAACAGGATCGAGATGGGGAATTCGGTGCGATAGGCTTTCTTGACCATAGCAAACAGACGCACCGCGATCAGGGAATGCCCGCCAAGGTCAAAGAACCCGTCGTCGATGCCCACGTTCCGAACGCCCAGCAGTTCTTCCCAGAAACCGGCAAGGGTGCGTTCGATATCCGTTTCCGGCGCGGCATAGTCGCCTTCCAGTTCAGGGCGATCAAAGCTCTGGCTCGGGCCGCTGGACTCGACATGATCGGCCTGACGGGTCAGCGCTTCCAGATCCATTGACGACACAACAATCTGCGTATCACCCAACGCCAGAACGCGCGCAAAGGCGCTGACGCCTTCTTCGGGACGAATGCCTTGGGACAGATTGTGGTTCAGACGTTCCTCAGCAGGGGACAGCGGGTGATGGCCCTGCTTCGTATCAGTCTCTATTTCGGCCTCAGACAGCTTTTGCGGCGCACCAAGGCGCGTGGTGCTGTCCAGCTTGCGGATGTTGAAATTCTGGATCTCGACCAGCACGGTTCCGTCGGGATCGGTCAGCGTGATGTTGAAGCTCGCACTTTCGCCGCCCGCGCGGTTTTTACCGGCGTTGCGCATCCAACTGACGATCTGCGACGACAACGGCCCATAGACGCGAACTCGGCCGTAGGACACGGGCACCCACAGGTTCTGGGGCGCATAGCCTTCGATCAGCTCCATCGCCCAGCCGGTCGCGATATCCAGCAAGGCGGGATGCAGCAGATAGCCCGTATCATCCTGCGCCGCGATTGGCAGGGACAGATCGGCAATCGCCTCATCCTTGCCAAAGGCCTTGGTATCCAGCACCTGCCAGCGCGGGCCGAAATCCAGATGTTCGCCCTGACCTGTACCCAGCTTGCCGCCGTCTGAGGCCTGCTGAACCGCGCCACACCGCGCGCGGATCGCCTTTAGGTCAAGCGGTTGAACCGGCGGTAGGGGGCGCAAGGCAATCTGACCTTGCGCACACAGCGCATGGCCGGATTTTTTGCCAACCTTGGCGTTGCCCAACACCTCGAACCCATAGCCAGCATCATCACGCTTCAGGCGCAGCTTCATCTGGCGCGGGTCGCCTTCGGTCACGGTTAATGGCCGCAGGAAAGTCAGATCACGCAGTTCGAAACTTTGTCCTTCGCCCTGCGCGGCCATCGCGTGGGCGGCAAGTGTCAGGTAGCCCGTACCAGGCAACAGCGCGTCGCCCGCACGGGTGCGATGTTCATCAATGAACCAGTCATCCAGCGAATATTCAGCGGTGAAAATCCGGTTTCCGTCCTGATCGAATGTCGCCTTATCCAGCATCGGCTGGGCAACATCCTCGACCGGTACCTCAACCTCGGCCCCCAAGCGCGCGGCGACCGCATCGGCGGCCATGCCGACCTCGGACCAGATGCCCCAGTTCAACGCCTGAACCCGCGTTTTGCCGCCTGCGCGGGACTGGGCAAAGGCGTTCAGGTATTCGTTGGCCGCAACATAATCGACCTGACCTACGGGTGCCGTGACGGTCGACGAAGACGAGAACAGCACCATCCAGTCGCACGCCCCGTCAGGAAAGACCTGACCCAACACGTCGGTGCCGTGCAGCTTGGCGGTGAACACGTCTTCGATGCTAGAGGATGTCTTGGTCACCAGCGGTGCATCCGCAATGACGCCAGCGCCGTGGATCACGCCTGTGATGCGACCGAATTGTTCCTCGGCGGCGTCCTTGGCGCGCTGCATCGCGGCCTGATTACAGACGTCCGCCTCGGCCACCATGACGGTCGCGCCCAGACCCTCCAGTTCTTCAACCGCGCGGATGCGCTGTGCCACGCGGTCCTGCGGGGCGTGGCGGCGCAGGTATTGCGCCCATGTTTGACGGTCCGGCAGGCCTTCACGTGCGACCAGAACCAGATTGGCCCCCTTGGTCGCCAGATCACGCGCAAGGCTAAGACCGATGCCGCCAAAGCCCCCCGTAATCAGCACGGTTTCGGCTGTAATAGAGCCTGTTTTTGGCAGTTTGCGCGGTAGCATTGCGCGCTCAAACCGCTTGGCCCCCCGCAACGCGGCAATGCGGTTGGACGGTGCAATCAGCAACTCTTCCAGCACACGGTCGACCAGCGCGCCTTTCGCGGTCTCAACCCGCGTGGCCTCGCCACCCGATTTCCAGAAAGGCACATCTTCGGCAACCGGCAGCACGACATCAAAGGTGCTGACAGTCAC
This sequence comes from Thalassococcus halodurans, assembly GCA_950096585.1. GTDB lineage: Bacteria > Pseudomonadota > Alphaproteobacteria > Rhodobacterales > Rhodobacteraceae > Thalassococcus > Thalassococcus halodurans_A. Next base: position 15,816 of record CATNDK010000005.1, read on the forward strand.
GCCCTGCAATTCACGCGGGATCACGCGCGCGGGGCCGGCGATGGTGGCCTTCTTGGGATAAGTCAGCGCCTCGTCCCGCACCTTGGCGGCGCCGTTGGTGACGACGGTCAAATGCATCGGGCGCGGCAGGTTTTCATCTGAGATCGCCTGCGCGAGGAACAGCAGCGAATAGAAGCCATGTTCCTGTTGGCGATGGGTAAAGCTGGACCCCGGGCGGTGCCCTTCGTCCTGCGTCAGCAGCCAGAAATGCGCGATGCGGTTCGGCACGACTCCGTTCGCAAGCAGGTCTTTGATCAGCAGATCATATCCTTCGCGGCCCCGTTCGGGCGCAAGCGAGTAACGGTCATCAGACACCCGCGCGAACAGATCGCCTACGCGCACCTCGACCACCGTGTGACCAGCTCCGCGCAGCGATGCCGCAGCTTTCGATGCAATGCCACCGTCATCCATGAACATCAGCCATGTCTGCGGTTCGGACCGGTTCAGATCGGTGGTGACATCGACCTCAACCTCGGCCGCGCGGGGACGCCAGACCGGGGCCCAGCCCCAATCCTGAATATCCTCGATCCGCGACAGGAATTCCGGCGCGGTGGTGGCCTGCGCCTGACCGGGTTCGATGAAATACTGGCTGCGCTGGAAGGCATAGGTCGGCAGCGGCACGCGCTGGCGCGGCACATCGGCCCAGACCTGTTCCCAGTCAACATCCACACCCAGCGCCCAGAACCGACCAAGCACCTCAAAGAAGAAACGATCATCCGCGATGTCATCATCAGGATGGCGGAGTGACGACAGGATTTGTTGCGCAGGCATCGCGCCATGCATCCGCGACAACGATGACAGCGCGCGACCCGGGCCGACCTCGATCAGAACGCGGTTTTGTTCCTCGGCCAGCGTCGCGACGCAATCGGCGAAGTGGACTGTATTGCGCAGGTGTTCGACCCAATAATCAGGCGAGGTCGCCTGTTCGTCCGTCATCCAGTTGCCCGTACGATTGGACGTCAACGGGATATGCGGCGGGTGCAGTTCAATGCTTTGCAGATAGGCGCGGAAGTCGTCCAGAATAGGCTCTAGCATGCGGCTATGTGCGGCAATGTCGATGGCAATGCGCTGGTATTCGACACCATCAGCGGTCAGGCGTTTTTCCAGCGCGTCCAAGGCGTGCTGCGGGCCAGAGGCGACAGACAGATCAGGCGCATTCACAGCCCCCAGATCAAGGTCATCACCCAGATAAGAACCCAGTTGCGCGGCAGGCAGATTGACCGACAGCATGCCCCCAGCGGGCACCGTATCGAACAGTTTGCCACGCAGATGGACAAGGCCGATGCAGTCCTCGAACGACATGACACCCGCCACGCAGGCGGCTGTGTTTTCACCCATTGAATGACCTGCCAGCGCGGCAGGGTGCACGCCCCAGCTTTCCCAAAGCTTGGCCAGTGCGACCTCGACGATCAGGATCAGGGGCAGCTGGACAGACGGCGTTAGCAGCTTTTCATTCGCGGCCTCTTCGCCACCCTTTTCAGGCAGCCAGACCGCGCGGGGGTCTTCGTCGGTCAGCGTGTCCAACTTGGCCAGACCGCGATCCATCCATTCGGCGAAAACAGGCTCTGTTTCGTACAAATCCCGCGCCATACCCGCGTACTGCGCCCCGCCACCGGGGAACATGAAGGCGACGTCAGGATTGGACAGCGCGATGTGGCTGTGCACACGGCGCGGGTTGTCCTGTTCCAGCAGGTCGGCGGCCTCGGCATGGCTGGTCGCCACCACGACACGGCGGCGATCAAAGGCGCGACGGCCCTCTTTCAAGGTAAAGGCAATATCAGCGAGCGGCTGGTCCGGTTGCGCCCGCAGGTGCGCCGCCAGACGTTGGGTGTTTTCATCCAATGCCGCCTTGTTCCGGCCCGAGATCGCCAGGATCTGGAACGGGAACACGCTGTCCTCGGACGTGGCTCGCGCGGGGGCCTCTTGCAGAACCGCATGCGCATTGGTGCCGCCGACGCCCAGCGAGTTCACACCAGCCCGACGCGGGTGATCTGTTTCGCGCCATTCGGTCAGCGTGTCATTCACGCGGAAGGGTGAGGTTTCGAAATCAATCGAGGGGTTCGGTGCCTCGTACCCCAAGGACGGCGGCATCTGTTTGTTGTACAGCGCCAGCGCCGTTTTGATCAGACTGGCCGATCCGGCGGCCGTGTCCAGATGGCCGATGTTGGTTTTCACCGACCCGATCCGGCAGAAGCCCGCCTGATCGGTGGTTTCGCGGAACGCCTGTGTCAGGGCCGCGACCTCAATCGGGTCGCCCAGATAGGTGCCCGTGCCGTGGCATTCGACGTAATCGATGGTGTCCGCCGGCGCATCCGCAATTGCCAGCGCCTCGGAAATCGCGGCGGCTTGTCCGTCGACCGAAGGCGCCAGATAGCCTGCCTTGGCCGCACCATCGTTGTTCACCGCCGTGCCGCGAATGACCGCCCAGATATGATCACCGTCTGCAATCGCATCATCCAATCGGCGCAACACAACCACGCCAGTGCCCGAGCCAAAGACAGTGCCCTGCGCGCGGTGGTCAAAGGCGTGGCATTGCCCGTCGGGCGACAGAATTTCGTTTTCTTTGTACAGATAGCCACGGTTCTGGGGCAGCTCGATCGTGACACCGCCCGCAATCGCCATATCGCATTCGCCGTTCAACAACGCCTGCGACGCGTAATGGGTGGCGACCAGAGATGTGGAACACGCCGTCTGGATATTGATCGACTGGCCTTTCAGATCCAGCACATGGCTAAGGCGCGTTGTCAGGAAATCCTTGTCGTTGCCTGTGTGCCGCAACAGGAACATGCCCGTGTTTTCCACCAGATCGGGGTTCGAACACAGGTTGAAGTACAGGTAGCTGCCCATACCGCAGCCCGCGAAAACGCCCACCTGACCGGGAAAGTTTTCGGGCACGTGACCGGCGTTTTCCAATGCCTCCCACGCGGTTTCCAGAAAACGGCGGTGTTGGGGATCAAGGATCGCAGCCTCTTTCGGCGAGAACCCGAAGAATTCCGCATCGAAACGGTCGAACCCGTCCAGAGGTGCTGCAAACGGAACATAGTTGCGATGACGCAGACGGCCTTTGTCTTCCCCTGCCTCAAGCAGTTCCTGTTCGGTCAGCTTCCTGATCGAGGACACGCCATTGCGCAGATTGCGCCAGTAGGCTGCAATCGACTCGGCCCCTGGCAAATGAGAGGCCATACCGACAATGGCAATATCGCTGCCGCTTCTACTCTGCGGCTGATCTTCAAACGTCATACTCACAATGTCCTGCGGCACTCTCGTCGTAACCTATGTGGCAAATTTGGACGAAATGCGGCGACAAGGGGATATATCGTTCATATCCCATACAATATCGGATGATTTTCGCCCATTATATCGCATTTCCCTAATATTAATTCGGGTCTTACCCGGATTCTTAGGGGGAAAACGCGGCGTGATTCCGCTATTTGGCCATTAATTGAGCCACTGGAGCCCAATTGACCCACAACGCCAGCGCCGAGATCAGAACAGACAACACACCGAAGACCGCATCATGCAGCGGGTCCCACGCGCCTGTGTGCCGCGACAGCCAGACCACCACAGGATAGATCATCGCATAGGCCACGCCCTGCCCGATGATTGCGCCGAACAGTCCGCCCAGTTCCAACCCGACCAACACCGCGCCGAACATGAAAACCGCGCGCGCCAGATAGAGAATGAAGAAACGTTTGCTGTCGCCCGCGGCCAAAGCCGCCTGATCGTAGGTTAGCGATATGATCTGCGGCAGTTGCATCAGCGCCAACACCACCACAACTGCGCCCGCCGCCGCATAGCGGGGGTCATACAGCAGATCGACGGCCCAGACGCCCAACAGCGATGCCACCGCGACCATTGCAACCAGTGCCCCCGTCACCACGAACCGCATCTTGCGCAGTTTGGCAAAGTTGGCAGGGCTGTCTTTGGGTGGGGCTTCCCGATAGATCGGGATCAGCACTTTGCCGACCATCACGTTGCCCAACATCATAGGCACTGTCGCTAGGAAAAAGCCGATGTTGTAGACGCCGAAGTCATCCAACGGCAGCCATTTCCCGATCAAAATTTTGTCGGCTTGGAAAAAGAAAAATCCGCAGACGGTGGACAGGAAAATCCATTTACCAAAGTTCACCAGCTCATGCCGCGCGGCCTTTTCCCAGCGGAATGCGTTGACCAATCCGGGAAGGAAGCCGAACGCCAGACCCAGCATCACGAGTTGACTCAGCAACCCGCTGATCACCAATGCCCAGACCGATTTCAGCCACCACGCCAAAGCGATGGCAAAGACCACGCCGATGATCTGAACAGCCACCTCGATCGCGGCGACACGGCCCAACAGCAGATGCCTGTTAGCTGTGTCCAGCCGTGTCGGCTTGAACCCGATGATCAACAGGCCCAGCCCCGCCACCGGCATGATCTGGGCCAGCATCGGCTCATCGTAGAACCACGCCAAGGGAAACCCGATGGCACAGGCCACAAGCCAGAGCGCGACACCGCGGAAAACCTGTATCGTCCACGCAGTGTTCAGAAAATCAGGGTCATCACCCCGTTTGCTTTGCAGAATGGCGGGCGTCACGCCGACGTCGGAAAAGTTCGCCAAACCTTGGATAAAGACCGTGACCAAAGCCATCATCCCGAAGGCTTCTGGGAACAGAAGGCGGGTCAGAACAAGGTTCGACAGAAGCCGGATCACCTGACTGCTGACAAAGCTGCCCGTCGTCCAGAACGACGACCGCATCGCCCGCGCGCCCAGCGAAGCACCGCCAAATTTCTTGAACAAACCCACCATTATCGCCCGCGGCTCCATCCGCTGTCGCCTTTGGGTCCAAACTTCACGGCCAAGGCGACGCCTGTGTATGTCGCAAAGCCGATTGGATCCGCCAGAGCCAGTCTCAACTTTTCACCAGTGCTGGTGGCAGGCGTGTCTTCGTTTTTGATCAGTTCGGGATAAAGCGCGCGCACCTCTTCCACGCCACGGTCCTGCCTTGCGCGCACCTTGATCAGGTTGCGCAGGCCCGAGACGACAGGCCAGTCGTAGCTACCAGATGTGCTGACGCGTTCACCCGCCGCGAAATGTAAACGCACAAACGTATCGTCGGAAATAATGTCAGGAAAGCCCCCCCAGCGCGTACGGCCTGCCGGATTGACTGCAAACAGCCCACAGCCGGGAACGCCCTGCGCCATGAACGGCACCTTGCGCCAGATCCGCGCATAGGCTCGGCTGGCGAAATTGTCCGGTGCGACGATATTCAAACGCCCGCTGGCGTATGTCGGTTCATCCACCGCCAGCAACCCAGCCAGTTCGGGCAGAACCATTTTCGATAGCGTCACATCTGCATCCAGATAGACCCGCGCACCAAACCGTGCAGCCGCATCACCGGCGTTCAGCGCGTTAGGCTTTCCGCCTTCTGTCAGGTCCAGAACAGTCAACTCCCAGCCGTACTTTGCAAACTGGTCATCATACGATTGCGCGACACGAGCAGTATCATCCGTGCACCCGTTCGCCACGACGACAACCTGCAAAAACGGAACAGGATTAGAGGCCAGAACAGAGGCCAAACAGCGTCCGATGACGGCAGTTTCATTATGCGCGGGGATAATAACGCTTAACCCCTGAACATCACTTTCGCCCATTCATTGGTCGCCTTTGATACGCCTACCAGCGGAACACTCACTCACACGGCGAAATCTGCGGGATTTCAGCCACACCTGAAAAGATGCCTTTGCACCCAACTATGGCCAAAGAATGAAAACTATTAAACAGTCATTCCAAGTTCTGCCAACGTTGCCAATTTTTCGATAGGTTGAGTGTGCCCCGTCCCCTTCGGATCGGATATCTCGTGCCCCAGTTCCCGGGGCAGACACATATCTTTTTCTGGCGCGAAGTCTTCGCGCTGGAAGCGATGGGCCATTCCTTATCGCTATTGTCGACACGCCACCCGCCGCAGGGCCTGATCGCGCATGACTGGTCCCAAGACGCCATCGCACGCACGACCTATCTAGGGCACATTGACCCGATCCATGCTGTGAATGCTTTGGCCCGTCTGCTGCCCAAGGGCCTGATGGGCTGGATCGCATCGGAAGGTCCGCGGTTTGGCAAAGATGTTCTGATCGTTCTGGCCGCCGCGAGTAAATTGCTGGCCGAGGCCAAGGCGCAGAAGCTGGATCATATCCACGTCCATTCCTGTGGCCGCGCCGCGATCATCGCAGCACTGTGCCACAAGATGGGCGGTCCAACCTATTCCCTGACGCTGCACGGCCCACTGCCGGACTATGGATCGGGTCAGCGTTTCAAATGGTCCAACGCGGCCTTTGGCACGATCATCACCCAAAAGCTGATGGATGAGGCGATTGAGGAACTGGGCGATGCCCTGCCCGAGCGCATCGAAATCCGCCCGATGGGCGTCGATACGTCAGTGATGAAACGCGAAACGCCCTATAAGCCTGTGGAACACGGCCAACCCATGCGCCTGTTTTCCTGTGGCCGTCTGAACGTCGTCAAAGGCCATCAGGATCTGATGTCGTCTGTCCGGCAACTGCTGGATATGGGTGTGGACGTTCGGCTTGAAATCGCGGGCGAAGACGATGCTGGCGGCACGGGGTATCGGGCCGAGCTTGAGGCGCATCTGAAACAGCTGCGCTTGCAGGATCACGTCAAACTTCTGGGCGCGATTGATGCAGGTCTGGTGCGGCAGAAACTGCTAGAGGCACACGCCTTTGTTCTGGCCAGCTGGCACGAACCCCTTGGCGTTGCCTATATGGAGGCGATGGCCTGCGGTGTGCCGACTTTCGGAACCGATGCTGGCGGCGTGTCCGAACTGATCGACGATGGTAAGAACGGCATTCTGGTGCCCCCCAAGAACCCCAGCGTTCTGGCCCGCGTGCTGCGCGATTTCGCGGGCAACCCCGAACTGGCCATGCGGCTTAGCACGGCAGGACGTGAGCATGTCGTGGAAAACTTCAGCTCGGAACTGGGTGCACAGACGATCGTGCGCATGATTGATCCGGACTGTTTAGCGGATACAGCGACCGAAGAAGAAACGACGCCGGAAACAGCCGAAGCTTAATTGACCGGCACCACCGTTTCAGGATCATCGGCGAAAACCAGTTCCTCGATCATCGTCAGGCGCGATACCTGATAGCCGCGCGAAACAGTCACGACTTCACCGTCTTTTTCGATGCTGTAGTCGGCTTTATTTCCCGGTAACACAGCACGGTCCTGACCGGCACCACCGTGCAGCTTGTCCGACCCACCAAGAGAAAACAGAACGTCATCACCCGGTCCGCCCAACAGAATGTCTTCCTCGGCGGTTCCGTCCATCACGTCATTGCCGGTGCTTCCTGCGCGCAGCACCCCGTCTTCGAAGGCCGCCGGATCGCGGGCTTCCCAATCCACCGGACCACCGGCGTTGTGCGCCATCAACACATCCCAACGGGGGTTGGCATCGTCCAAATGGCGCAAACCACCCCAACTGCCCCATTTGGACGGCGCAGCGACGTCGACAAAAGCGTTAAACATACGCCCCCCCGCAGCGTTCCAGCCATCAATCAACTGCATGTACAGGCGCGCCATCTGGGGGCTGTAGTTGAACTGTTCGAAAAAGGTGGTCAGCGCTTCGTCATCAACGCGGTCCATCTGTGCGGCGACGTGGCTGCCGCCTTCGTACATGATCAGGTCCAGCCCAGCGGCCTCGGCGGCGCGGGCGTGGTGGGGAAAGATTTCCTCGACCAAGGTCCGTACCGACCCGTTCGACAACAGCGCCGCAACCGGATCGAAAGCGTCCTTGTATTGCTCGACCTTCATAAACTCGCGCAGCGCGACACGGCGCAGCCCTTGGGCACGTCCGCGCTCTTCGGCCCTATCAGCGGCTTCCTTCAGGATAGCGCGCATTTCGCGGCCCTGTTCATCCCCGCCGATTTCATGGCCGAAATATCCGGTCACTGCATAGGCATCGAAACTGTCACGCGGCAGATGGCCCAGTTCAAGGAACCCCAATGGTGACATCAGGGCGGATTCCTCAAGCCCCGGCCAGCCGGTGTGTGTGGCAAAGACGCGAACAAGGCGGTCTTCGGTTTCGTCCCCGAACACATCCGTCCAGATGTCCATCACCTGAGCCGCACGCATGCCATAGAACTGCATCCAGCCATCACTGCTTTTGCCCCAACGCGCCTCGGCCTGTGCGGCGGCATAGTTGGTCTGGGAAAAGATGAAGTTCCACATCTCGTTCGAATATTCGACATGGGCCTTCAGGCGCGGGTCCAGCGTATTCCGCACCTCTTCGGCAAAGGCACGGATGTAATCATCATCCGCCAGATGGGGCATGTTGAACCACGGGTCTGCCCCGATCTGGTTGGCCAATTCCACCATCACAGGGATAGGCACGCCCCAAGCGGTATAGCTGTAGTCGGTCACACGGGGGCGGTCGTCCCACGACACCACGGGCGAGTCATTGGTGAACATCCAATCCATGAAACGGATCGACCGCACGGTGCTGATCCGCGCCAGCCAGTCGGGATTGAACAGGGCGCCGGCCTCGTGCAGCAGCAGGTGGTTTTCATGCACGACCGAGATATTGCGGATCGGATCATCAGGATCAATGGCCGCAATGGCGATGCCGACGAACCCTTCTCCCGGTTCAAAGAAGAAACGGATTTCACCGTCCTCATACACGGCACGACGGGCGCGGCCTGTGACCTTGATGTCGCCCTGACCATCGTAGCGCAGAACATAGCTGCCGCGCAGATGAAGGGCGTCTTCGGGCTGGTCGGTCAGGATCAGCGCCTCAAGCGCCTTGGCATTGTCCGGCAGGCGCAACGGCCAGCCGTTTTCATCCAGAAAGCCCCCTGCGCGCAGCTCATCAATGCTGATCGCGCCCCATTGGCTGGATGTATGCCCGACCCACTGGCGGGCGGTTTTCATCACATCAATGAAGGGGTGCTGCGTAGACCAATCGGCAATGCCGTTCAGCCCAATGCCCATGGCAGGCTCTCCAATCGGACGCGCACCGCGCGGGGGCAGGACGTAATCGGCGGCAGGCTGGATGTTTTCCAACGCGGCCTTTTTGACCTCAAGATACGGCTGGACCAGCGACCAAACCTGTTCCGCAATCGCCGGATAGGCACCAGCCACAACGGGGTTCACCTTATCCAAGCCCTCAACCGTTTGCGGCAAAGGACGCTGGTACAGGGTCGCATATGTCACCATCGCGGCCAGCAGATAGGTGTCAGGCGTGCCATGCGGTGCATCGTCGGAATAGAAGGCCGTCGCCGGCAGATCGGACAGCGGTGCGGACGACATGACCTCGGACAAAATCGGCGCGATGGGCAGGCGGCGGATGTCAGCGTCAGGGCGTTCTGATTTCAGATCGGCGATATAGTCGACATACCAGTCCTGATAGGCCCCGCGATTGAAGTCGTGATACTTTTGCAGGAACCGTTCATTGGGCGGAAAGCGCCGAATGACGCCGTCCATATCGGCCCAGCCCTCGTAAATGTAATAGGTGATATCGGGCGCACGTTCCGCGACCCAATCCACCACAGACAACGTCGCACCAAGGGGCGAGGTGTTGTTGGGGTTATAGCCATCAAACGCCTTGGTGTGGCTTTGATACTGGATAAAGTTCGTCGGTGTGATCAGCACCACGTCGTAATCATCAGGGTTCCCTGACCCAACCCGCTGAACCGTGGAAAACGACCATTCAGGATTGGGCGGCAGCTGCGATGGAAATTCCGGCAGAAAGCCCCAATGCCCTTCGACCGCAACGGTCGAACCATCCGCCTTGGCCAAAGCATCCAGCCAGACCGGAACGTTCGTCAGATCACCGCCATCAGGGTGGTTCACAAGGGAATTGCCGAATGCGTAGAGGTTCAGATGACGTGCCTCTTGCGCGGCGGTCATTGTCGCCAGACAGCATGTCAGCAAGCTAAGGCCAGCGGCCAACGCCCTAAGCATAGGTGGTTTCCTCGGTTAAACTGTCACTTGTCACAGCGCACCATAGGCCCCCGCCCCAAGGCGCAGCAATGGTGTAGACAGAAAACTCACCGTGTTTTTAACGGAAACCGGCCGGTGCCCTTTTTTGGCGCGTCACAGGGATGGCAGCCACAGAACCAGCGCAGGCACCGCCAGCAACAGCGCCACATGGATCAGATCGGCCACGACAAAGGGCGTCGTGCCACGGAAAATCGTGGTCAACGGAATGTCCCGCGCCACGCCGCTTAGCACATAGACGTTCATGCCAACGGGCGGTGTAATCAGGGCGATTTCGGTCATCCGAACGACCAGCACACCAAACAAAACGGCGTCATATCCAAGACCGGTGATCAGCGGGAAGAACAGCGGGACAGTCAGCGTCATCATCGCCGACGCATCAAGGATCATGCCCAGAAACAGGTAGAGCACCAGAATGATCAGCAGCACCGCCAGCGGCGGCAGATCAACGGCACTGACCCAAGTGACAAGGTTCAGCGGAATGGTGGTGACGGTGACAAAGGCGTTGAACACCAACGCGCCAAACAGAATGCCAAAGATCATGCCTGTGGTGCGCAACGTATCATAAACCGCGTCCCACAGCGCCTTGGCCGACAGCTTGCCACGCATTCCCGCGATGACCAGCGCACCGAACGCCCCCATTGCGCCTGCCTCTGTCGGGGTGAACCAGCCCCAGATGATCCCGCCCATCACAAAGCTGAACAGAACGATCACATCACCAGTTCGGCGAAATCCCTGCCACCGGTCGCGCCATCCATAGCGTGGCCCTGCCGGTCCGGCATCGGGCGAGATTTTGCAGCGAATGGCGATAACCGCCATGTAAAACAGCGCGAGCAGAACGCCGGGGATGATCCCTGCTGCGAACATGTCCCCGATCGAGGTTTCGGTCAGGATACCGTAGATAATGAACATGCCGGATGGCGGGATCAGGCTGCCGATGGTGCCGCCTGCGGCCACCGATCCGGATGCCAGCGACAGCGAATAGCCGTGCCGCCGCATTTCCGGCAGCGCCACAAGGCCCATCGTTGCTGTGGTCGCAAGGGATGATGCGTTGACCGACGCAAAACCGGCAGACGCCCCGACCGTAGCCATCGCCAGACCACCCCTGCGATGGCCCAACATACGCGCTGCAAAGTCGTACAGGTCCTTACCGATGCCCGACGCAAACAACACATGCGCCATGAATAAAAACAACGGGACAGTGCCGATGGCATAGTTGGTAGCCAGATCAAAGGCGATCACGCCGACTTTGATAAAAGCTGCGTGAAAGCTGATCAGAAGGCCGAAGCCGATGACCCCCACCAACCCCATGGCAAAGCCGATGGGCATTCCGAGTGCGATGCACAAAAACATTGCACAGATGCCGATCACTCCGGCGAAAACGGGCGTCATTTGCGGGGCTCCTGATGGGCAAGGTACTGTGCTGCGCGCAACAGGCACACGGCAATCATCAGGGCGATGGCCGCGACCATCAGCCAGCGAAACGGCGCCACCGGAATATCCAGAAGCGGGGTGATTTCGCCCTGCTCGCCCCGTCGCAGGGCCTCTTCCACGCCAGCGTATAAAACAAAGCCCCAGAACACCGTTCCCAGAAGCAACATCGCCCCCTGTGACCAGTCACTAACACGGCTTGAAAACGTCTGAACCAGCAGTTCAACCTTGGTGTGCGATCCGTCCCATGCAGCAAAAGCAAGGGCGCAGGTGACCGTCGGAATCAGCAGCAGTTCCGCCAGAACATAGGTGCCCGGAAAGGCGATACCGATCGCCCTGAAGACCACGGTCACAACTGTCAGCACCATAAGCGCCACAAGGGACGCAACGCCCAGTCCAGCGGCCAATCGCACCAGCCATCCCAGTGTTTTTTCCATCAGTCTCATATCAGCACCCGGATTGCGTATCAGGGGACGCACCACCGCGCCCCCTGCCTACCGTTTAGTTCCCGTAGGCTGCGCGAATGCGGCCCAGCACTTCGGACCCCGGCTTACCCATGCCATCAAGGTCTTCTGCCACCTTCTGGATCGCGGGGGCGAAAGCCTCGGAATAGGCGGCGACAACATCGGGCGCGACGGCGTTGAATTTCACGCCCTGCTCGACGCCATAGGCACGACCGGCATCTTCGGCCACTTGGGCAAGTTCAAGCGTCCGCATGCTCAGCCATTCGGTGTTGTCGTCAAAGATCTGCTGGATATCGGCAGGCAGACCCGCCCAGACCGCGTCGTTGATACCCCGCGATGGATAGGCACCGCGCGAATGGGGCAATTCGGAATAATAGCCGACCACTTCGGCAAAACTCAGGGACTTCAGCGCCTCGTATGGTGCAATCACACCATCAACCACACCCTTTTCCAAAGCAGGATAGGTTTCGGTCATCGGCATAGTCACACCCTCTGCGCCAAAGGCCGCAAGCGGACCGATGAAATCAACCGCGGAACGGATGCGCAGACCCTTCAGATCGTCCAGCGACTCGACCGGACCTTCGCGCAGAAGGACGTGCATCGGCGTACCAACATTGTAGCCCACCACATGCACACCACCCAGTTCTTCGTTGAAAACGGGGTTTTCTTCCACAAGGTCCATATAGACGCTCAGCACCTTTTCAGGGTCGGTGTAGCCATAGAACATCCCCGGCACGAGGCGGTTCATATCATAGCCGGACCGCGCGTAGATCGGCGCAATATAGGCCATGTCGGCAACACCAGCAGACAACTCATCAACGCCTTCACGCGATGTAATAAGGGTGCGCCCCCAATATGGGGTGATATCGACACGCCCGCCGGATTGCTCTTCGATCCGTGCGATCCATTCGGCGTCGGCGGCACCATAAGGATGTGCCTCGGTGTAGGGCGAGGCATAACTGAGATTGAACTCTGCCGCCCACGCGGGCAAGGCAGACAGGCAAAGTGCGACAAGTGCAGTTGTTCTGATCATTTGTAGTTCCTCCCTAAATCTAATGTCATGTGATCGCCGACGTTTGCCGTCCGGTCGTTGGCGCCGACCCTGTGGTCAGCTTGGTAATTTCGGTGTGTGACAGTCCCAGAGTTTGCAGCACCTCGGCAGTGTGGGTGCCCGGCATGACCGCTGGTTCTGGTGGTGGGAAAGCGCCCAAGCGCACGGGCGGCCCAGCCTGCGTGATAGGGCCATCGGGTGCATCCAGTGCGATCACCATGCCCCGTTCCAGCAAGTGTGGCTCTTTCAATGCTTCGGCCAAGGAATTGACCGGCGCAAATTGCGTGCCCGCCGCCTCTAGATACGCCAGCCATTCGCTTCGGGTGCGGGTCGCGAAAATGGCCGCAAGTTCGGTCCGGATCATGTCGCGGCGGCTTGGGTCCATCTGAAGCTCTGCAAACTCGGGTCGTCCCATCGCGTCGCAGAAAGCCCGCCAATAGCGGGGCTCCATATCTGTCGTCACCAGCCAAGCACCATCGGCACATTGCCAAAGCCCCAGATCGGCGCGTCGCGTTCCCCGTGGCGGCACCTTATCCGGGTCGGGGTAACGGCTGATCAGATTGGCCAGCAGAACCAGCGAACAGTCCGTCATCGAAACGTCAACCTGCTGGCCTTGCCCCGTCGATCTTGCCTGCATAACAGCCGCCAAGGTGGCGAATGCCGCATGGGCACCTGTCGCGATATCAGCCGCAGCAAATCCGGGAAGACCCGGCACATCAGGATCCTCTCCGGTCCGGCTCAAAACGCCCGAAAGCGCCAAGGCGACCGGATCATGGCCAGGCTTGTCACGAAGCGGCCCAGTCTGCCCGCAGAGCGTTAGCGACGTGTACACCAGCGCAGGATTGGCCCGAGTTAGAGCCTGATATCCGAGTCCCAGACCCTCAAGAACGCCGGGCCTGTAATCTTCGACAACCACATCAACGGTTGTCGCCAAACGGCGCAACGCTTCCTGTGCGTCGGCATCACCCAGATCAAGGCAGACTGACTTTTTCCCGCGCGCCAGCATGTCCTGCGCCCGCTGGCGAACGCGGCCGGCATCATCCAGACGATCCCACCCGAACACCTTGGCCTGCTTGGCCAATTCACGGGGATGTTCGACGCGGATAACCTCTGCCCCCTGATCCGCCAGAAGCCACGTACAGTAAGGCCCAGGCAAAAGCCGTGAAAAATCGAGAACGCGCAGGCCGGATAGCGCGCTCATTTCGCACCCATGTGGTGGACTGCGAACAAAGGCCCTGGCACGCCGTCCGCATCGAACATGGCGCGCGCCTTCATTTGCGGGGTGTTCGGCACTTCGTCCAACCGGATGATCGGCGACAGGCCCCATCCGTGCTTCAGCGACCAATCCGCCAGTTGATCGCGGCTGTGCTGGGCAAAGAAGGCTTCGACCACGGATTGCCAGCGATCGATAACGGCCTGATCGGTATCTGCGACAAGGATCGCGTCCCAGTCGATCTCGGCCAATTCACCAGCGGCGCCGTGCTCCTGCATGACGCGCACGACAGCCCGCATCATGCCCGGGTTGTCGATCATGGACCATGTCACATAACCGTCCGCGCAGGACCAGATTTGGCGCACACCGGATTTACCGCGCACCAGCATGTTGCCCCGCCGCGTGCCGATGCGACCGGTGTGTTCGTACATCACCGCCTCGCGGTAGTTGGCAAGCGCTGCGGATTGCAAAGCAGACAGAGTAATGCGCTGACCCTTGCCGGTCTGACGTCGGGCCCGCAGCCCCATCAACGCGGCGGTCGCGGCCTGAATACCGGTTAGCGCATAGGCCTGTTCCCCCGGCAACCGCAGCGGTGGCTTGTCCGGTGTGCCGATCACGTGCATCAGGCCCGATTGCGCCATCAACGTCAGATCCGTCACTGGACGATCCTGATCGGGGTATCCCTTGACCACCACATGGATCAGACGCGGATGCTTTCCGGCTAGGTCATCAACACCATCGCGCACCCCGCTTCTGCGGTCATCCAGCAGGATGTCAGCGTTCCCCAAAAGCTGCTCCAAGGGTTTGTCAGAACGGGTCATGCCTTTGTGCCACGCTTTCTGACGCGCGGGCGTCAGAGGTGCCGCCGCTGTAAGGGTCACATCGGCCCCAAGACGCGCCAACATACTGCCGCCGAAATCGACAAGGTGGTCCGCAAGAACGACGACACGGGTACCGGACAATAGCGTCATACCAAGACCCCCTTTGCGGTCAGGTCCTGTACTTCGGCGTCAGTCAGTCCGATTTCCGCAAAGACAAAGAGGTTATCCGCCCCAAGGCAGGGCGAAGGGCCTACATCGCTGGGCGTGTCAGGCAGCAAATAAGGCGGCGCAGGCATGTTCGCGATGCCTATAACGGGGTGTTCGACAGCAACAAAATGCCCCGCAGCGTTCAGGTCGGGATGCTCTGACAGGCCCTTTCCGTCCAGCACGGCTGCGGCTGGGACACCAGCCTGTATTAGTCTCTGTTCAAGCTCAACTAAGTCCCAATTCGCAGTTGCATGCTCAACAGACCCATCCCCAAGAACACCTGCTAAAGCCATGCGCTGCGCATCAGTTTCGCAGGCTATTGCGATCCACCGGTCATCCTTGCAGGGAAACACACCATGAGGCGTCATTTCCGCATCTTCGTTGGCCGGTTTGTCGGTGGGCAATTCGGCAAACAGATCGCCAATCACATGGACCATCGCCTCGATCTGGCTGACGTCCACATGCACGCCTTCGCCTGTGCGATCGCGATGCTCTAACGCGGACAAAATCGCCACCGTCAGCATCATTGGCGCGACCACATCGCCATAGGCAAAGGGTGGCATATGTGGCTCTGTTTCAGGCCAACCGGTCATATCACAATGTCCCGACCACGCCGCGGCCGAGTTGCCGTAGCCCCGCAAGCCGGACAATGGCCCCGACCGTCCGGCAACCGACACACTGGCCAGAATGACGCCCGGCTTCACCTGTTGCAGCGTTTCCCAATCCAGCCCGATGCGGTCCATGTAACCGGGGCCAAAGTTTTCCACGACGACATCCGCCCAGGCGATCAGCTTTTTCGCCACTTCGACCCCGCGCGGATCGGACAGATTAATCGTCACGCTTTTTTTCGATGTGTTGGTTTGCGCGAAGAACACGGATGCATCGGGATTGCGACGATCACCGCCCGCGAAAGGAGGTGACCGCCGCCCCAGATCAAGGCGAACGGAGGATTCAACCTTGACCACTGTGGCCCCGTTATCGGCCAAATCCTTGGTCGATCGGGGCCCTGCGCCGACCCACGAAAAATCTGCCACCTTCAAACCGTCCAATGCGCCCATTAGTCCGCCCCCACTTCATCCAACACGGCACGCACCTGCGCCTCGACTGTGGTTCTGTCCCAGTCGCGCGGGTCCACCATGTCGGAATGGATTTCGACGACGCGGACACCCGCCGCCTTCAGCGCCTCGCGGGCAAAATATGATCCGTATCCGGAAAAGCGGTCGTGTTCCGGCACCAGCATCACAGCCACATCAATCCGCCAGCGGCGCGCCTCTTTCACCAGCCATTCGTTGACCCAAGGCGGTTGATGAAGTTGTTCGTTCATCGCCGACACCCGCGCCGCCAACGCGCGCAACGGATCGCCGTGATCAGCGCGGATGTAGCCATCGGCGGCAAAGGGTAGGTACATCGACCACGCGAAAACGGCCCCGTGGCTTTCCTCGAACGCGCGGTAGAACGACGTGTCGAACCAAAGCCCCGCGCCGATCCACATCATCCGGATGCGTTCGTCAGGACAGACGACATTGCCCGCATCAATCCGATTTTCGACCTCGGTTTTGAATGCGCGAACGCGGTCCAGCGCCCAATCCGATCCGCGATGCCATTGAGGGATCATGACGTTGGGCATCTGTTCCGCGATTCCCATCGGGCATTTGTCAGAACGTGCGATCAGGTCGGCCACGTCATCCAGCAGGCGTTCCTGTTCGTCGATCCGAGCCATGTAGGCGGCAAAACCGTCGGGATCAAAGTCGCGACCAGTCAGCCGTTCCAGTGACGCGATCAACGGCTTCATTTCGGCCACCATCAGATCAAGCCGCGCGCTGCCGTAAAGCCCTTCCCAATCGCTGCGGGCCTGAACCCACCAGTCCGGCGCAGGGTCTGGCGTAGCCGGAGCCGAAAGAAGGTGCAGGTCGGCCCCCGAAAGCTCGGCCCATCTTTGGAAAATACGCGGGTGTTCATCTGAACTGGACCGCGCACACAGAATGGACGGCGCAGGCAGACCGCCCCACGGCTGGGCAACAAAATCGCCCACCAACTGCGCGATCAGCGGAAGGCTGGAGTATCGCGGCAGGTGGGGATGAAACCCCATGTCTTCCATCTGGTCGAAGTAGTGGGGAGCAAGCTGTTTGGCCGAAATGACCGCCGACCACCATTGGTTGGTGACCATCGGAACATCCATAAAATGGAACAACTCGTGCGGTGTGTCCGCGTTGACAAAAGCATAGGGTTTGCCCTCTGTGATCTGGCCCCGAAGTCCCTTCAGCCAATCGCGTTGATAGGCGGTCGCCGTTTGTGCTCCGGTCATGCCAAGGCCTCCGAAATCAGGGCGCTGGCGGCATTGCACCATGCGGCATCGGGCCGGAACGGGCGAAACCCGAGATTTACTAAACGCGCACCGCGGTCTTCGGTCGCGCGCTTTAGTGCAGGTACCTCCCACCCGAATGCGTCATCGTTTTCGTCAACGCTGACGACCACCAGATCTGCATCCTCTGTCGCCTTATGAAGCGCGCGGGTAAACCGATCAGGTGGGGCCGCGCGCAAGGACCATCCATCACCGGCAAGATCGGCCAGCATGCTTTCTGCGCTATGGATGAAAGGCGCGCTGCGACCGTAGTCCTGTACGTCCGCGATAATCTGACCATACGCCTCGCAAACCGCGTGCAGCACAGGCGTATCGCAAGCGGTGCCTGTCAGTGCGATTTTCGGGCCTTGGGCCTTGTGAAGCGAAAGGTCGGCAAGCAAGTCATTATGGGCATCTGCCGTCAACCAACGCCCCGCGTTACGGGCAATGAACGCCTCTTGCCCGCCGGATGGCAGTTCGCCCACGATTTTATGCCGAGCAGCCTCAGACGCAATGGCGGCGCTCAAGGCGTTGGAATCGCACTGTGCGCCCAGCGTTTGCTGTAGTTCCCTTACCAAGCCATCCTGCTCTGCCTGATTGAAAACTTCGGCTGCGGTGCTTTTGGTGTGAAGCATGTTCCAAAGATGCAGGCGCGGCCCCTTTGTCGTCAGTTGCCCCTGCCGACGCAGTTCGGACGCGTATTGATAGGCCGCAAGACCGGCAACATCGTCACGGACAAAGATCAGAGCGGCAAATCTGTCAAAGGAACCCGCAGCAAATCGATGCAGAAAGCGCGCTGCGAACGGATCCAGAAAGGGTTCGGTCACTTTTGAAACAACCGATTCAATCGGCCCGTCCACCGCATCTGCCAGTGGCGGCGCCTTCACGTCGACAACCACGCCGCCCATTGCAGTGATCAAAGGCACTGGCACGCCTTCACCAAACACGCCAACCAAAGGCTTGCCATTCGCGACGACGCCATCGGCGCGCTCTTCAAAGGCCTTCAATAAGCTGGCGTATGACGACAACGTCCCCTCCCCGGTCGATGCCCGTTCAATTTAGTTCATTTTGGAAACCTTTTGTTTAATCTGTCAATAGCCATGTTTGACAAAATTACGCCCTCCCCCTAGCGATGATCTATCCGGTCAGCTTGGAATGCACATGGAACGCCACAACGACACGCCTTCGGACACGACACTTGGACACCTCTCTGAGGACATCTCATTTGTGACGCGCATCCTGCGGACCAAAATTCTGGAAGCGAATGAATCCTTCTTTGCCAAGCACAACGTTGTAGGGGGCGAGGTCGCTGTTCTGAACCTGATCGATCTGAACCCCGGACTGACCCAGAAAGAGCTGGCCCACATGGTCGTTCTGCGCAAATCCGCGCTGACAAAGCTGGTGAATGAACTGGAACAGACCGGTGTGATCGAGCGACGCAAGGAAGGGTCCGACAAGCGACTGAATGCGCTTTATCTGACCGGTGAGGGACAGTCGCGGCTGGCGAATATCAAGCCGGATATCGCCAAGTTGCAGGAAGAACTGCTTGGCCCCTTATCCCCCGGCGAACGTGCGATGTTGTTCGAACTATTGTGGCGGGTCATCCAGCCGCAGGAAAAGTAAAACGGGCGGCATCACGTCCCTGACGCTTGACAGGTCTCCTAATTTTGTTTCTTTTTGAAACTATTTTGCAGTCACCTTTGTCAGGAGAACCCCATGGCTCAGCCCCTAGAAGGCATCCGCATTGCGGATTTCAGCCACGTCATTGCGGGCCCCTTGGCGACGCAATTCCTGAACCTTCTGGGTGCCGAGGTGATAAAGGTCGAACCGCCCGCTGGTGACCCTATGCGCTATTACACCCGCGATGCTGACAAACGCGGCATGGCCGAACCCTTTGTCGGGGCCAATGCGGGCAAACGATCGGTTGTGCTGGACCTGAAAACCGACGAAGGCCGCCGCGCCGCCCTGGCGCAAGCCCTCGATAGGGGTCGTGGAGCGATAGGAGGCCGCAATGAATGGAGGCTGGG
>CATNDK010000006.1 GCA_950096585.1 Thalassococcus halodurans
TTCGGGCCTTCAAGGTTCACTTCCATCACTTCCAATGGCTTCCCGGCTTCCAAAGCCACCGCCGCACGTGTCCGCATATCTTATCCCCCTATCCTGGTGGTCGCGTAAAATTTGGCGCGACACTCTGTTAAATGCCATCCGGCTGCAACCGCCGAATGGCCTGCACATACCAATGTCTGTGCGATGTCATCCGAAGTTGGCCGTCAATCAATGCGATATGACTTATGGCATGCTTTACAGCTTGCACCAATAGCGCCCATTCCGGCCCGTAAGCTGTCCATTGACGACGCATCTGCGGCCTCTACCGCCGCGACCATGTCATTCGACTTTGCAACGAAATCATCCCAATCGGTCCAGATTGCGGGCGCCGCTTCGGTTTTCGGGTCCGTTGCCTGCACCTCGAACGCGGCAGGGATCGCTTTGGCGTGATCCAGCAATGCCAGTCGCGCGGCCTCGGCCTGTGCGGCGTCAAAAGGGATTTTACCCTTCAGCATGTTGCCCAGAACGCCGGTGCTATCCTTGATCTCGACCATCAAATCCATGCGCGCCTTGACCAGCGGGTCCTTTACGCCGCCGTGGGCCATCGCCATCGTTGCAGCCATCACCAGTGTGCCAAATCCGAGAACCAGATGCTTCATCAATCCATCCTGTGTGTCGTTTCCTTTCCCTAGACCTGTCGCACAGACCCGCCCCTGACAAGGCAAAAGACTCGACTCACCATGACGTGAATATTAGAACAAAATGTGAACATATTTTCTGGAATCGATGCCGCACAAACGTGTCCTGTCCCTTTGGTTCCCCAGATTGGGGGCCGAACGTCTGATCCGTCAGAACCCGGTTCTGGGCGATACGCCCTTTGCCGTGGCCGAGGATGTGGGCCAGATGCAGGTGCTGTCCTCTCTGTCTGAAACCGCTGCACAGGCGGGGCTCTATCGTGGGCAACCCCTGCGTGATGCCCATGCGATGTGCGCGGGCTTGATCACCCGCCTGCGCAATCCCCACCGCGAAGCCGCGTTTCTGGGGGTTCTGCACCGTTGGGCCGGCAAATATTCCCCTTGGGTCGCACGCGAAGCCCCCGACGGGCTGATCATCGACCTGACCGGCTGTGCGCATCTTTTCGGAGGAGAGGCCGCACTGGCCCAACAGGTTGAACAGGATTGCACCGATCTGGGGCTGACGGTGCGGCTCGGGCTGGCTGATACGCTGGGGGCCGCGTGGGCCTTGGCGCGCTACGCAGATGCCACCCCCACCAGCGACCGATCCGGCGATGCGATTGACCAAGAGGCCCGCGCCACGCGGTCCCGTGCTGGCAAACGGCGGCATTGGGAACGGGGCGGTGCCTCGCCCCTTGCCCATGCCCCCAAGGCCCGGACCACGCGCATTTGCCCACCGGGTAAAACACATTCCGCCCTTGCGCCCTTGCCCATCGCGGCCCTGCGCCTGTCCGGCGATACCACCGCGCAACTGGGCCGTCTGGGTCTGCGCCGCATTGGTGACCTGACAGGCCAGCCGCGCGCTGCGCTGGCCCGCCGGTTCGGCACGGGTCTGGTCTACCGGCTGGATCAGGCCATGGGCAGCGCGCCTGAACCGATCTCGCCCGCGGCCCCGCCCGACCGCTTTGCCACACGGCTTAGCTTGCCCGACCCCATCGGGCTTGAGGAAGACATCCTTGCAGCACTCGACCGGATGCTGCCCCGTCTGTGCGAACTGCTGGAACGCAAAGGCCGTGGCGCACGCACCCTCCGGCTCGAGGCTTATCGCAGCGATCAAACCATGGCGTGGATCACCGTCAGCCTTGCGCGTCCCTCCCATAACCCCGACCGCCTGCGCCCCCTTCTGGCGATGAAGCTGACCGACATCGACGCAGGCTTTGGCATCGACGTTCTGCGGCTTGAGGCGACGGCCCATGAACCGCTGCACGAACGTACCCGCGTCGGGCATCTTGAGGCTGGCAAATCCGTCACCCAGAAAATGGCCAACAACACCGGCCTTGATGATCTGATCGGCCGCCTTGGAGCCCGCATCGGGTTGGACGCCATCACGCGGGTCCATCCGGCCTCAAGCCATATCCCCGAGAAAGGCGCGCAAACGCTGGCTGCTGCGTGGTCGGAACCCGCCCCTGACAACTGGCCAGCAAGCCCCGTGCCCCGTCCGTTATTGCTCTGGCGACCCGAGCCTGTGACCGCGCCGGACACGCCCGCTCCGCCCGACACCTTCCGCTGGCGGGGGCGGCAGTTTCAAACCACAGGCCGCACGGGACCAGAACGGATTGCGCCGGAATGGTGGCTGGACGATCCCGACTGGCGCAGTGGCCAGCGCGATTACTGGTCGGTCTACACCGATCAGGGCGATCATCTGTGGTTGTTCTACGCCCATGGCGCCACACTTTCAGGCGGCTGGTTTTGCCACGGTTCCTTTGCCTGATCTGCTTATCGTGCTTGATTTAAACCACAAACCGCCCCAGATTCATCTTATGAACTCATTCACGCCCCTGACCCCACATGGCGCTGCGCCGGATTCGGTGATGTTCCACCGCACCGAGCTTAGCGTGATCCTATCGCTTTACGGACGCATGGTGGCAGCAGGGGAATGGCGCGATTACGGGATTTCGGCCCTACGCGACACAGCCGTATTTTCGGTGTTCCGCCGCGCTGCCGAACAGCCGCTTTACCGCATCGAAAAACACCCCCGCCTGCGCAACAAGCAGGGGCAATACTGTGTGGTTGGCATGGACGGCCAGATCCTGAAGCGCGGCAACGATCTGAAAACCGTGCTGCGCGTTCTGGAACGTAAGCTGATCCGAGCGGTCGAATAAACGCCCCTAGCGGCGCGCCTCGACGATCTTGCACAGCAATTCGAACATGATCGACACGCCCAGAAAGGCTGTACCGCCCGAGGTATCAAACGGTGGCGACACCTCGACCAGATCAGCACCGACGATGTTCACACCCTCCAGCATGCGCACCACCTGTAGCGCCTGATAGGAATTCGGGCCGCCAACCTCGGGCGTGCCGGTGCCGGGGGCAAAGGTCGGGTCCACAAAGTCGATGTCATAGCTGACATAGGTCTTGCCGGTGCCGGCGATCTCGCAGGCCTCGGCCATAACGTCCGCAGGCCCGCGATCATGGAATTCCTCAATCGGGATCACGCGAATACCGACGGATTTGGCAAAATCGCGATCCTCGGTGTCGTACATCGTCCCGCGAATGCCGATCATCACGACACGTTTCGGGTCCAAAAGCCCCTCTTCCACCGCACGGCGGAAGGGCGTGCCATGGGTGTACATCGTGCCACCGAAATACGAATGATACAGGTCCGTGTGGCTGTCGAAATGCACCATCCCCAGCGGACCGTCCTTGGCCAATGCCCGCAGGATCGGCAGCGACGTCAGATGATCACCGCCTGCCGTCAAAGGCGTGATCCCTTGCGCCACCAGCCCGTCATAAAACGCCGTGATCCGGTCCATGCTGTCCATGATATCGGCAGGGTTCGGGCCCACATCCCCCAAGTCAGCGACATTCAGCACCTCGAACGGGCGCAACCCCGACACAGGATGCTGCGCGCGGATCATGGTCGAGGCATCGCGCAACTGTCGCGGCCCATGACGCGGACCCGGTCGGTTCGTCGTGCCACTGTCCCACGGCACGCCAACAATCCCGACATTCACATCCCCGAACCGGTCATGATCCGGCTGCACTACGGGTAGTCGCATAAAACTGGGCACACCGGCAAAACGCGGCAGCTCGAAGCCGGAAACAGGGTGAAAGAACGGATCGCTGGTCATGATGTTCTCCGAAGATAAGGCAGACGGGCGTGGCGCGTGACGGGGCCGTCGCCCTGATCAGCGATACGGGAAATCGCCTGTTTCAACGGCTCATAGGCCACCGCCATGTGAAACGCGTTTGCGTGCAGCAGAGTGTCCTCATCCGCGACCCACGCTACATGCCCTTTCCAGAACAGCAGATCGCCGCGCTCGGGCGCCGTGCCCTCGGGCAGGGTTTCGCCCAAGGCGGCCTCTTGCAGATCGCTGTCCCCGGGGCAGGCCTGACCAACGGCAAACAGCCCCGCCTGCACAAGACCGGAACAATCAATGCCAAAGCTGGAGTTGCCGCCCCACAGGTACGGCGTCCCCAACAGGCGATCCGCCACCTCGACCGCATCAACCTCACGCTCTTCCACAGGCAGAAGATGCGTCAGAGGGATAAAACCGCGCGCGGTTTCAGCAAAACGGCCTTCGATTCCCGTCACCTCGATCAAGGCCCCCATCGACAGGCTTTCACGTTCGCGTTGTTTGAAATCGGGCGCAGGGTAAACATGCGTCGCGCGCGCTGACACACGATGCGTCACCGCCGCAGCATGGTCGACCTGGTCCACCCGAACATAGCCGCAATAATCATCCTGCGCCGCCTGCACAAAGGCCCAGCCATTGCGTTCCTCGTAAACCTGAACCGGCGCACCCAACAGCAATTGCCGGTCACGCGCGCCATCCGGTTCACGCAGCAAATCTGCCAAACCGGTGCTGATCCGCGCGTCCGACCCTGCCACGAAATGTCTGCCTTCGACGCTACCGAACAGATGCGCCGCAGCCACGCGGTCATTCACAGGGGTGACGCGGCGGTCCATCACAGGTCCAGCAATTCGGGCAATGCGCCCAGAATGGCCCGAACGCCCTGCATTGCGCCACCTTTCGTCCGGCCCGGTGCCGCTGCGGGCTGCCAGCCGTAGATGTCGAAATGCGCGTAACGCGGCGTGTCCGTCACAAACCGGCGCAGGAACAGCGCCGCCGTGATTGCGCCCGCAAACCCGCCCGCAGGCGCGTTGTCCAGATCGGCGATGCCGGGTTCGATCATCTTTTCATAGGGGTCATGGAACGGCATCTGCCAGACCGGATCAGCCGCCGTCACCGCCGCCGTCGCCACCGCATTTGCCAGTTCGGGCGTCGTCGCGAAATAGGGCGCAAGGTCTGGCCCCACCGCCACACGTGCAGCCCCCGTTAGCGTCGCCATCGAGATCACCAGATCGGGCTTATCCTCATCCGCCAAGGCCAATGCATCTGCCAGAACCAGACGCCCCTCGGCATCTGTATTGTTGATCTCAACCGTCAGGCCCTTGCGCGATGTCAGGATGTCCTGCGGACGGAAGCTGTTGGACGAGACCGAGTTTTCGACTGCCGGCACCAGAACCCGCAACTGCAAAGGCAGACCCAGCGCCATGATCGCATGCGCCAGCCCCAGCACGTTCGCCGCACCGCCCATGTCCTTTTTCATAAGGCCCATGGACGATCCCGGCTTCAGGTTCAGACCGCCGGTATCAAAGCACACGCCTTTGCCCACCAACGTCAGCTTGGGGCCTTTGTCACCCCACCGCATATCGATCAAACGAGGGGCCGAGGCGCTGGCCCGACCCACCGTATGGATCATCGGGAAATTGCTCTTCAGCAGGTCCTCACCGACCGTCACGTCGATCTTCGCGCCATGTTCAGCCGCCAGATCACGGGCCGCTTGTTCAAGATCGGCAGGCCCCATGTGTTCGGTAGGAATATTGATCAGATCACGTGTCCGCGCCTCTGCCGCGGCCAAAACCTCGATCCGGGCGGCATCCAC
Source organism: Thalassococcus halodurans (assembly GCA_950096585.1). Lineage (GTDB taxonomy): Bacteria > Pseudomonadota > Alphaproteobacteria > Rhodobacterales > Rhodobacteraceae > Thalassococcus > Thalassococcus halodurans_A. Next base: position 5,604 of record CATNDK010000006.1, read on the forward strand.
ACCTTCGGGCGCGATCAAGCTGCCGACCTTCGGCGTCTGATCCGCGTATTTCGAAAACCCGTAGCCTGCCAGCAGCCAGCCCAATGCCTCTACCTCGGCATCTTTAGCAGGCAGGCCGGACGCGATCCGCCATGTGCCGCGCCCCAGTCCAACCGCCGCAGCAGCCAGAACATACCGCGTGCGCCGCCGCGCATCGTGCGTGCCATAGCCGGCCAAAGCCATCTCCGGATGCCCATTCGCATCCGGAATAACCAAGCTCGCGCCCAGCGCGCCATCAAAGCCCTGCGCCGTCACCCAATTACGGACTCGGTCGGGCTGACCCGCCAGCCAATCTTCGACCTCGCCCTTGGCAATGACATGAAGATCAAGCGCATCGGCGCTGTTGGGTGCGAATTCAAGCGGCATAAAAGGCTCCGGTCCGGGGTGTTTTCAACCACAGTATCGCGCCCGACTGCGGCTGCAAGCCCAGTCGAACGAACACCGGCTAGAACACCTGATCAGCCCTGTCCCAAAGCGCATAAAGCGACATTTCACCCAGCCGCACCAGCCGCGCCAGAACCGATGCCGTGGCAACATAGTCCTGCCCGTCCAGCAAGCCTTGCAAATTCTGCGCGACCTTGCCCAGATCCGACAACCCTGTCTGCGACGCCAGATGGATCAGCATCTGCACCTCGCAGTGGGTGCCCTTCATATTGCCAGCGCGCCAAAGCTGATCCACCCGCGACAGGCGCAGGGCAATATCCTCCATCGACCTGCACAATAGCTCTTCCGTGTCGCGCGCCGATCGGTCGCCGTATAGTTTCTTAAGTCTGTCCGTATCCACATGCACAACTGTGCGCGGCACCAGATGGGTCACACCTGCCATCAGGTTCACTCCTTTACCTGCACCCTTACCCAAGACCAGAAAATCGCGGCGAACCTTTTCCAATGCGTTACCAGCGCCCGTCGATTTCCCTCGAATTTCTTGAAAAATCCGCGTAATTGATCCGGAACGAAAAAATGAACCGGAGGGACATATGCACAACGCCAAGCCACTGCCGAGCTATCTTGTGCAACGGTATCAAGGCTGGAAAGCCACCACTCATGCCGAGAATAGCGCGTGGTATCGTCGTCTTGCGACCGAAGGGCAGCGCCCCCGTGCAATGGTGATTTCCTGCTGCGACAGCCGCGTGCATGTGACGTCGATTTTTGGTGCCGATCAGGGTGAATTCTTTATCCACCGCAACATCGCCAACCTTGTTCCGCCTTGTGAACCCGATGGCAACAAACACGGCACCTCGGCGGCGCTTGAATATGCCGTGACAGCGCTCAAGGTGTCCCACCTGATCGTTCTGGGCCACTCGCTGTGCGGCGGCGTTCAAGGCTGTGTGGATATGTGTTCCGGCAATGCGCCCGAGCTGGAAGAAAAAACCAGCTTTGTTGGCCGCTGGATGGACGTTCTGCGCCCGGGCTACGAACGCGTCAAAGAACGCAACCTAGCGCCCGAGGAAGAACCCCGCGCACTGGAAAAAGAGGCTATTCTTGTCAGCCTGTCGAACCTGATGACCTTCCCGTTCGTCAAGTCCGCCGTGGAATCCGGCGAACTGACATTGCACGGTCTGTGGACCGATATCGGCGAAGGCGATCTTGAATTCTACAACGCCAAAACAGACGATTTCGAACCTGTCTAAGCCCTAGCTGAGACGCGCGAAATGTCCTGTGTGGTCGGCCCGCAGCTTGGGCCGGCCCAGACGTTCGGACAGCTTCCTCAACGGATGACCCACGTCAGATCCACAGCACACGGCCACGCCAGTGTAGCTGTCGGAAATCACCAGACGACCATCTTCAAAATCCAGATCATAACCGCGCTTGGTCAATTCTTCTTCAAGATTGGCCCAATCCGTCGCGCGCTCAAGTACGGGCGCAAGAAACAGCATCAATAACGTTCGCGTTTCCTGGTCCACAGGACGCATATGCGCCTGCTTGCTGTAGTGTTGGGGTTTCATTGCTCTGCCTCGATTTTTTTATCTAAAAACGATGACAGATTTCGGATTCAAAGAAAGGAAACTTTTTGCACCAGTTTCCCCGTGTGTCCGCCGCGCAACCGGTTACAGTTTGTTAACAGGATTGCGGCTTAATCCGAAAGGCACGTACCGGATTCCCTTGATCCAGTAGTTACCTCGTAAAAAACCGCCCCGACGGGGGCGGTTTTCTTTTTCAAACTGCACGGGGGCAGCTTAGCCTTTTTTCAGAACCTCGCGGCCCAGAACCTCGGCGATCTGAACAGCGTTCAGCGCCGCGCCCTTGCGCAGGTTGTCCGATACGCACCACAGGTTCAGACCGTTTTCCACGGTCGAGTCCTGACGGATACGGCTGATGAATGTCGCGAAATCGCCAACGCATTCTTTCGGTGTGACATAGCCACCGTCTTCGCGCTTATCGATCACCATTATGCCCGGTGCTTCGCGCAGGATGTCGCGTGCTTCGTCTTCATCAAGGAAGTCTTCGAACTCAAGGTTGATCGCTTCCGAGTGGCCAACGAATACCGGCACGCGCACGCATGTTGCTGTCACCTTGATCGACGGATCGACGATCTTCTTGGTTTCCGCGACCATCTTCCACTCTTCTTTGGTGGAGCCGTCTTCCAGGAACACATCGATGTGCGGAATGACGTTGAACGCGATTTCCTTGGTGTAAACCTTGGGTTTGATTTCCGATGTCGGGTTGTAGACCGCTTTGGTCTGATCCCACAGTTCGTCCATCGCCTCTTTGCCGGAGCCGGAAACGGACTGGTAGGTCGATACAACAACGCGTTTGATCTTGGCGCGGTCGTGCAGCGGCTTCAGCGCGACAACCATCTGCGCGGTCGAACAGTTCGGGTTCGCGATGATATTTTTCTTGGAATAGCCGTGGATCGCATCTGCGTTCACTTCCGGAACGATCAGCGGCACGTCGGGATCGTAGCGGTACAGCGACGAGTTATCGATGACCACACAGCCTGCTTTTGCGGCGATGGGCGCGTATTTCTTGGTTGCGTCGGAACCGATGGCAAACAGCGCCATATCCCAACCCGAGAAATCGAACGTGTCGATGTCCTGCGTCGTCAGGGTTTTGTCGCCAAAGCTGACCTCGGTGCCCAGCGAACGGCGGGACGCCAGAACGGCCAGTTCGTCTACCGGAAACTCGCGCTCGGCCAGAATGTTCAACATTTCGCGGCCCACGTTACCTGTGGCGCCAGCAACGACTACTTTGTAACCCATGGGGGTCTCCTTGTATTCGGTGGGCCGCCCTCGGCCCATAGAAAACGTTGCCGCGCTTCCTATAACAGCATCGGTTGCTGTTAAAGCGGATTCGTTGCGGCCTGTTTTTATCGTGTACGCAAAGAAAAAGCCGCGCAGTCAGCGCGGCCCTTACAAGTGTCACTTTGGCAGCTTACCGGTCCGGCAAACCGTCCCGTTTGTCAGTCAAATTCCAGGTGTCGATAACCTCCAGCGCTTCTTCTGCGGTCTCGACAAATTTAAACAGGTCCAGATCCTCGGCCGAGATGGTGCCCGCTTCAGAAAGCGCATCCCAGTTCACGATACCGTCCCAGAATTCACGCCCGAACAGCAGAACCGGAATACGGTCCATGCGGCCCGTCTGGATCAGCGTCAGCGTTTCGAACAGTTCGTCCAACGTGCCGAAACCACCGGGGAAAACGCAGATCGCCGCCGCGCGCATCAGGAAATGCATCTTGCGGATCGCGAAGTAGTGGAAGTTGAACGCCAGTTCCGGCGTCACATAAGCGTTCGGCGCCTGTTCGTGCGGCAGAACAATGTTTAGGCCGATGGACCGGCCCCCTGCCTCATGGGCACCAAGGTTGCCAGCCTCCATCACGCCGGGGCCGCCACCTGTGACAACCACGTTTTCGCGCATGTTCGATTCTTTGGACCGCTCGGTCATCGCAAAGGCAAAACGACGCGCCTCTTCATAGAAACGCGACAGATCGGCCAGCGTCTTGGTCCGCGCTGTGTCCTTGGTGGCGGGCGATGGAATGCGCGCACCACCGAACATCACGATGGTCGAATCGATGTCCATTTCGTCCATCAGCATTTCGAACTTCAAAAGTTCGAGCTGAAGACGAACAGGCCGCAATTCGCTGCGGCACATGAAATCTTCATCCGCAAAGGCCAAACGGTACGCGGGCGACCGTGTTTGCGGCGTATCAGGCACCTCGCTTGCGGTTTTGCGGTCAATACCGGCATCGCGAAAGCGGGATTCAAAGCTTTTGGTCATAAAACCTCCAGAAACCATTTGCGTCTGCCTACCCTGTTCAGGGGGCCGACGCTACCCGCGACAATACCGCCGTCAGTTGGGCTTTCCCTGACGTGATTCAAAAGCTAAACAACCGCAAACCCGTAGACACGAAGGACTTGTCATGGACATTGCTGCACTGGAATCCGCCATCGAATCCGCATGGGATGCGCGCGACACGATCACACCGGCCACAAAGGGCGAAACACGCGAAGCCATCGAAGACACGCTGAACGCATTGGACAGCGGTTCGCTGCGCGTCGCCGAACGTCGTGAAAACGGTGACTGGCATGTGAACCAGTGGGCGAAAAAGGCGGTTCTTCTGGGCTTCCGCATCAAAGACATGGAACAGCAGGACGGCGGTCCTCAGGGTTCCGGTTGGTGGGACAAGGTCGACAGCAAATTCAAAGGCTGGGGCGATGCGCAATGGAAAGACGCAGGCTTCCGCGCCGTACCGAACTGTGTGGTCCGCAAATCCGCCTACATCGCCCCCGGCGTTGTTCTGATGCCGTCTTTCGTGAACCTCGGCGCTTACGTCGATGAAGGCACCATGGTCGACACATGGGCAACCGTTGGTTCCTGTGCGCAAATCGGTAAAAACGTGCACCTGTCCGGTGGCGTTGGCATCGGCGGCGTTCTGGAACCCATGCAGGCCGGACCGACCATCATCGAAGACAACTGCTTTATCGGCGCGCGCTCCGAAGTTGTCGAAGGCTGCATTGTCCGCGAGGGTTCTGTTCTGGGCATGGGCGTGTTCATCGGCAAATCGACCAAGATCGTTGACCGTGAAACCGGCGAAGTCATGTACGGCGAAGTACCGCCCTACTCGGTCGTTGTTGCGGGCTCCATGCCGTCCAAGAACGGCATCAACCTGTACTGCGCGGTCATCGTAAAACGCGTTGACGAAAAGACCCGCTCCAAAACAGGCATCAACGAACTGCTGCGCGACTAATCTGACGCAGCAAACAGCGTTTCACACCCGTCCCGAGCATTGCTTTGGGGCGGGTTTTTGTTTGCACCCTTGCAAGAAATCCAAATCCGCCCATCTTGTTAAAGAAGCATTTTGACGGGGGCTGATATGGGACTTGGATTTTTAGGCTCGATTTTCGTGGGCGGTTTGGCAGGCTGGATCGCCAGCATGATCATGAAGGCCGATACCGGCATTCTGGCCAACATTATTCTGGGCATCGTCGGCGCAATTGTTGCGAACTTCCTTCTGGGCGTGGTCGGCATTTCCGCGTCGGGCTGGTGGGTATCGCAACTTGTTGTTGGTCTTTTGGGCGCGTGCATCCTGATTGGCGTCGGTCGCGCGGTCAGAAACTAGGCGCGAACCACGCTAAATTGTTGACAACGAAGGGCTGTCAGGCCCATCTGCGGGCATGGCTCAGGATAAACCTAAAAAGAAACAACAGGTTTTCACCCTTCTTGTCGAAGTCGGGCGCAAAACCGGTGACGGACTTCCCAAAGGGGCGCAAGGCGCGGCCCTGATGTGCTACGCCTCGGGCGTGGACGAAGCCGAAGCTGTGCGCGAAACGGTGGCCATCCTGAAGCAGGCCGATCTGGCCCCGCTGGATGTGACAGGCTACGGCACGCTGGACGAACGCCGCGCACAAGGCCATGAAATCGACGATGCGGAAATCGAGCTGATGGACCGCGCGTTGGAAGAAAACTCGGTCATCGTGGCGCAGGTCACGCCGTTTTTCGACAAAGTGTAACTAATTTGTAGTTCTACCTTTTTTAGAGAAAATAAGTTACATTTCTGGCCAAAGATGTTTTGAATTTCCTTGGGACTTAAGGATATCGGAATGATTGGCGTTGATGTAACCGGTCTTTTTGATCGGATGGAAAAGGTGGTTGGAAGGCGACTCACGAATTTTATTATTCTTATGATAGCCGTAGCACTCTTGAGCGGATGCTTAAGTATCATTTTTAACTTTCTAAATCCGGCCTTTTCTTGGCTAACACCTGACGGCCTTTCTGTAAGCAGTGTAATAAATGTTTTCAGATTGTTTTCATTTGCAGGAATTCTAATCCTACTGATGATTTTAATATCAAGCGCTTACTACAGAATGAGTCGAGCTGTTGACCTCATGCTCAAAGCAGAAAGCACAATTACTGAAGCAGAACTCACGTTACTGGCGGCAACGAAATTAAAAAACTCTGGTGAACTTGAGCAAGTAATGGACGTACTGAAACCTGCGCTCAAAGACGGAACATGGGAAGCGCTTGTCAAGCAATACAAAGAGAGATCAAAGCCAACAGATGGCGACCCAGAGTCTACTGACCTACCCGTAAATAATTCTGTAGAATAGTAATTTACGCCGCCCGCGCCTCGGCCAAAGTCACCGCTTCGAACGGTTTCAGAACCTGATAACCCTTGCGGAACTGCTCGGGCATGGACCGCGCAGGGAAGTCCGCCAACAGCGTCTTGTCCATCAAATCGCGATCACGACGCATGCGGCCCACGTACAGGCTTTCAATCGCACAGCCAGACACCTGAATGGCATCGTGGTTCGGCAAAAGCACCTGATGATACCGCACGAACAGCGGTGGATCTTCGTAGATACCGGTAAACCCGTTCACAAGGTTTTCAGCAGGGATCAGAACCGCTTCACGGCCAAAGGTGTATTCCACTTCGCTACCGCCAATCACCAGCTTCTGGTGCGGGGCCACGTGGATATCGCGCGTCAGGCCCAGATAGGGCGACCGAAGGCGCACAGGCCGGAACGACCCCAGTGCAGGCACCCTGCGCGAGATATTCGCCAGCACAGGCTGCAATTCGCCGCTGTGGGTGTAAACCAGATCACCGGGTTTCAGCTTGGAAATCACGCGCGCACCAAAGGGCGTGCTGACCTCGGTCTCGCCAAAGATCGACGGCATCGGGCCGACGGGTTCGATTGCGCTGGAGACCGCGAAATAGATCACATCATCATCCCGTTCGCACAGCTGCGGGCGGTGGATCATGGTGAAGATATCGCTCAGCATCAAAGGCGGCGGCGCGGGTGTTTCGACCGACCGCACCTCATCACCTTCGGGCTGTTCAACCGACAGACGCGCCCAGCGGCTCGGAGAATCCCACGAAAACGTCAGGCGCAAAACGTCGGTGCGGCCATTTTCGTGGGCCGGAAGAACAGTGTGAAACACCGCATCGCCCTGCGCCATGACCAGAACCACACTGCCCCCCGGCAAGGCCTGAAGCGAAATACGCCCAGCCCAAGGGTGACGTCGTTCATAGGCCAGCAACATCTGCGGGCGGCCATGCGGTGACAGGCGGGTTTCGATAACCAGCGATCCACGCGGCAAAAGTGCCTCGCCCGAAGCCGCATCAGACGAAAAGATGTCCGGACACGTCCAGTTACGCTCGCCCCCTGCAACCGCGATCCAGCTCATGCTGCGACTTGCCCCAATACCTGCGCTTCGTATGCTCTGAGTATACGCCGCGCCGGTTCGCTATATCCAGCGCCTGTTTGCGGATCGAGTTCAGGGAAGATCTGGCAGATTTCGTCCAGCGTCTCTTGTTCGAAAATGTCCGAGAACATCGGTCCGGGCAGAAAGCTTTCGGATGCCAGACCGTTCGAAAACACGATCTCATGCGCGTCGAACATCAAGTGGAAGTACGTAACGCTTTTCCCTTCGACGCGGCGGATGGTGTCGTCGTTGACCAGATATTTCGCAGCAATTAGCACCTCGGCGTCACCGAACATCAACTCGGCATGAAACTCGCGCACGAGCAGGCGATGAAGCGGAGAGATTTGTAAACGCTCGTGTATACCGAAAGTATTCCGAGCAATTTCAATGGGTGCCATGTCGCCCTTGGCCTCGACCGTGCGCGACCCGACCCAGCGCATCGGCTGAAATCCATTGTCCTGCGTCAGAACCAGATCGCCCACTTTCAGGTCTTCGACCAGCCGCGGCCCATCAATGGTTTCGATCATCGTGCCCGCAACAAAGCACGGCACCTGATTGACGGTGACAAAGGCGGTGTCGGTGATGCCGCTGTCGGATTCCACCGCATAGGTGAAGTTCACGATCTCTTCGTCAGCATCGGCGTTGAACGTCAGCGTGCCGTCCGCATTCAGCGTCACGGTCTGGCCCGTTGCCAGGGTCACGCTATCGCCAGCCGACACGTTCTGGCCGTTGATCTGCGTGATCGTCAGCGTGCCGGGCGTCTGATTGATGTCGTTGGACAGAACATCGATGACAACGGTGCCTTCGGGCACAACGTTGGCGGTGTCGGTGATGGCAACAACCGACGTCTGAACCGAGTCCGCCGCGATCAGCAGGTTCGAGTCATAGTTCGAATCCACCACATCCGCGATACCGATACGGATCGTGTTCACCTCACCGGGATTGACGTTCATCGTCAGCGTCATGGTGACGGTGAAGCCGTCCATCTCGGTGTTGTACTGGTCGCCGGTATTGTCGACGTACAAGTTCTGGTTCGAGGTCGAGTTCAGGTTGTTCGGGTCGGCATCACCATCGCCGATGGTCATTTCGACCTGCTGGCCGTTCACCCAAACGCCGACGAAATCCTGATAAACTGCAGTTTCGTATTCAGGGTATTCTTCCGACGAAAAGACGAACTGCATCGTCATCACATCGCCGGTCGGGATAAAATCGACCTCGATATATGACGCATCGTATGTCTGCGTGCCTGCCGCGGCATTGAACAACGGGTCGCCGTTGACGCCGTTTGTATTCGACGACGTGTTGCTGTTCAGGTTGGATTGCCAGCGGTTGTTGCTGGTGAAATCGGTCGCATCGCCCGTGGACAGGATGACGCCGACATCAGAGGGTGTGACACCAGCCGAGAGCCGGTCGCCACTGGAGTAAATACCAGACGAAATTGCATCGCCAGTGTACGTCGCACTGACAACCGTAACACCATCGCCAAAGATGGTTTCTGCCATTTCGATCGCACTCGCCTGAGTGTCGATCGGAAGGTTACGTCCTCGGACCATATCTGCCTCGTGCCGTTACGAGGTCAGAACGCAGAGGTCACAACTTGTTTGGGTCACGCAAAGCGTGCCGGGTGTCGTGTTTGGGTGTCTGCTTGCCCTGCCTCGGGCTTATATCTTTTGATGATCATGGATACACGAAAGCGTAAAATTTTAAACGTTGGACATTTTTCGGACGAAATGACACCTGACAAATGCGGTTTTTCAGCCACATTTGCCCTCGGGCTCTGAACGGGTTAGCCACGGACCCAAGCTATCAAGGAACACGCCATGACAATCGATCCCGTCACATTGACCGCCGATCTGATCCGCTGCCCCTCTGTCACGCCAGAAGAAGGCGGCGCCCTTGTTTTGCTGGAAAAAATGCTGGCCGAGGCGGGCTTTGTCTGCACCCGTGTCGACCGTGGCGGCATCGCCAACCTGTTCGCCCGCTGGGGTGACAAAGGCCACGCGCGCAGCTTTGGCTTTAACGGCCACACCGATGTGGTGCCCGTGGGCGATCTGGCCGCTTGGACGGTTGATCCCTTCGGGGCCGAGGAAAAAGACGGCCAGCTTTGGGGGCGTGGTGCGACCGATATGAAATCGGGCGTCGCCGCCTTTGTTGCGGCGGCTGTGGACTTTGTTCAGACCACCCCGCCTGACGGCGCGGTCGTGATCACCATCACCGGTGACGAAGAAGGCGACGCGCTGGACGGCACCGTGGCTCTGTTGGACTGGATGAAGGACAACGACGAACGCATGTCCGTCTGTCTGGTGGGCGAACCCACCTGCCCGAATGAGATGGGCGAGATGATGAAGATCGGTCGCCGCGGTTCCTTGAATGCCTTCTTCACCGTGCGCGGCGTGCAGGGCCACGCGGCCTATCCCCATCGCGCGAAAAACCCCTGCCATGCCCTTGCGCGCCTGATGGATCGTCTGGCCTCGACCCCCTTGGACGAAGGGTCGGACCATTTCGATGCCTCGACCTTGGCGGTTGTCACGATGGACGTGGGCAACCCCGCGACCAACGTCATTCCGGCAGATGCCAAAGCCACGCTGAACATCCGTTTCAACGACCTGCACAGCGGTGCGGCCCTGACCAAATGGCTGGAAGAGCAGGCCGCCTTGGTCGACGCCGATTTCGGCACGGAAACCGAGGTGAAGGTCAAAATCTCGGGTGAAAGCTTTATCACGCCTCCGGGTGATCTGTCCGATCTGGTGGCCAAATCCGTGCAGGCGGAAACGGGCGTCATGCCTGAAATGTCCACGTCGGGCGGCACATCGGATGCGCGTTTCATGCAGCACCATTGCCCCGTTGTGGAATTCGGCCTTGTTGGCAAGACCATGCATCAGGTGGATGAACGGGTGGATATCGATCAGATCCGCGCGTTGAAGGCGATCTATTCCCGCATCCTGACCGACTACTTCGCCTGATGACCGTCAAAGTCGCCCCGACACCGGATTTCAACGCCTGCCGCGATATCCGGATTGCAGTATTTGTCGAAGAACAGCGCATTCCGCTGGCCGAAGAATTTGACGCGGTAGATGACGTCGCACAGCACCTGCTGGCGACACTGGACGGCACCCCTGTCGGCACCGCCCGCGTCTACGAAAAGGGTGGCGTGGGCTATATCGGGCGCATCTGTGTGCTACCTACAGCGCGGGGGCATAAGGTGGGTCAAAAGCTGGTTCTGGCGGGGCTGGACGTGGTTCGTGACATGGGTCTGCCCACCGCGCAGCTAAGCGCGCAGGATCACGCAATTCCGTTCTACGAACGCCTTGGTTTTGTGGCCTATGGCGACTTCTACGACGATGCCGGAATCCCGCACAAAGACATGCGCCGCGACCTGTGATCGGTTTCGGATGACGCCCCCTTGCAGGCGTGCTAAGTGCCGGACATGAGCACCCTGCCTAGCAAAGACCAGATTCTTGAATGGATCACCGAAAACCCTACCCAAACCGCCAAACGCGATATCGCCAAGGCCTTTGGGATCAAGGGCGCGCAGCGCATTGATCTGAAGCGCATCCTGAAAGAGCTTGAGGCCGAAGGTCACCTGACCAAGCGCAGCAAGACCTATCGCGATCCGGACCGTCTTCCGCCTGTCAGCGTGCTGCAAGTGTCCGAAACCACACCGGACGGCGACATGATGGCCAAGCCGCTGGAATGGCATGGCGACGGTATCGAACCCAAGGTCCTGCTGATCCCGCGCGCTGGTGATCCGGCGTTGGGTGTGGGCGATCGCATCCTTGCGCGGCTGACTGCGGTGAAAGACCCCGAGCATCAATACGAGGCGCGGTTGATCCGGCGGATTGGGTCTAACCCCAAGAAAATAGTCGGTATATTCAAAAAATACTCGGAAGGTGGTGTAATCAAAGCCATCGACAAAGGTGTTGATACAGAATGGCGCGTTGGTCCCGATGCCACGGGCGGCGCACAGGAAGGCGAGCTGGTTGAGGCCGAGCAACTTGGTGCGCCCAACCGCATGCATCCGCGTGCGCGTATCGTCGCGCGTCTGGGTGATCCCAGCGAACCGCGCGCTGTCAGCCTGATTGCGATCCATCAGCACGGCATCCCTGACGATTTCCCCGATGACGTTCTGGCCGACGCGGATTCCAAAAAGCCCGCAGGCCTGTCGGGGCGCGTCGATCTGCGGGACATGCCATTGGTCACCATCGACCCTGCCGATGCGCGGGACCACGACGATGCGGTCTATGCCCATGCCGACGATGACCCCAAGAACCCCGGCGGTCATGTTATCTGGGTCGCGATTGCCGATGTGGCCCATTACGTGCGCCCCGGCTCGCCCCTGGATCGCGAAGCGCGCAAGCGTGGCAATTCCAGCTATTTCCCTGACCGCGTTGTACCGATGCTGCCCGACCGCCTGTCGGGCGATCTGTGTTCGCTTCACGAAGGCGTTCCGCGCGCCTGCATCGCGGTTCGGATGATCGTCGATGCCCACGGGCACAAGAAATCCCAGAAGTTCGTGCGCGGTCTGATGCGGTCGCCTGCGTCCCTGACCTATCAAGAGGTGCAGGCGGCGATGGATGGCGATCCGAACGAACGCTGCGCCGCGATGCTGGATGACGTGATCAAACCGCTTTATGCGGCCTATCACGCGCTGAAAATGGCGCGCGAACGCCGCCAGCCGCTGAACCTTGATCTGCCGGAACGCCGGATCGTTCTGACGGAAGAAGGCAAGGTCGCCTCGGTCAACTTTGTGGACCGACTTGATGCCCACAAGCTGATTGAAGAGTTCATGGTTCTGGCCAACGTGGCCGCCGCTGAAACGCTGAAAGCCAAAAACACGCCTCTGCTGTTCCGCGTCCACGAAGAGCCGCCCGCCGACAAGCTGGAAAGCCTGCGAGACACCGCCGAGGCCGCTGGTCTGACGCTGGCCAAAGGGCAGGTTCTGCAAACCGCGCACCTGAACAAACTGCTGGCAGATGCCGCAGGTCGGGACGAAGCCGAGCTGATCAACCTGTCGACGCTACGCGCAATGACGCAGGCCTATTACGGGCCGATCAACTTTGGTCACTTTGGCCTCGCGCTGCAGAACTATGCGCATTTCACTTCGCCCATCCGGCGCTATTCCGACCTGATCGTGCACCGCGCCCTGATCACCGCGCACAAATGGGGTGATGACGGGCTGACCGCGCAGGAAATCGAGCGGCTGGAAGAAACCGGCACGCATATTTCACAAACCGAACGCCGGTCGATGATCGCCGAACGCGACACAACAGACCGCTATCTGGCGGCCTTCCTGTCGGACCGGTTGGGCGCAGAATTCAGCGGCAAGATCAGCGGAATTGCCAAGTTCGGCGTGTTCGTACGTCTGGATGAAACGGGGGCCGATGGGCTGATCCCGATGCGCAATCTGGGCCGCGAATATTTCCATTTCGACCCTGACAGCGCGACGCTGATGGGATCGGAAACCGGCATGGTGATCGGCCTTGGCCAGCGCGTGACCGTAAAGCTGGTCGAAGCCGCCCCTGTCACGGGCGGCATCGCGCTGGAACTTCTGACCATCGAAGATCAGGAGATGCCCAAAGGCGGTCGCGGCGATCGACGGGGTCGTGGATCGAAACGCCCCACCGGTCGCAAGGGCCCCAAGGGCAAACCGCCATCAAAGCGTAAACTGGATCGGGCCAAACAAAAGAAGGCCAAGATCAAGGTCACGCGGCAGAAGCGCGGTTAGCACCCGGCACAGGCAGCTGTGCAAACAGTTGTTCGCGCGCACGCCCGACGTAGGCCATCAGCTTATCATCGCCGCGCAACCGTCGGCGCAATGCGGTGTCGGCGGGAAGCGTGTCGATCATGCTAAGCACCGGCGCAACCGCTGCATCCGCCGCTGTCGGTGTTGTCCCGAACAGGAACGCGTCGTCGATGAAGGCCGCGATGGTATCAAGGTCGCGGCTAAGATAGGTCATACGGTCTTCTTCGGAAAACCGGCCCATCCCGCTTAGATCCATCCGCTGTCTGATCGTTTTCCGCACCATATTGGGCACGAACAATTTCAGCGGCGCCGGAAGGCCACCGAACACCTGCCTATTCAGAACCGTCCAGCAGTCATCAATCAGCCAACGGTTATAGACCAGCCCTTCGGTCAGGTTCTGTTCCGTCATCCGGATCACCGCACGGGCGGTAGCGCGGGTTTTGGCATCAAGACCGGGGAACACGTCTTTGCCCTGTTCTTCCAGCCAGTCGATCAACAGGTTGCTGTCATTGATCATACCGTCCGGCGCCTCGATCACCGGAAGCTTTTTGTAGACGTATTTGTTCAGGTCCTGCGTCCAATGGGGCGTCCACTCCACATCGGCAATATTCAGAAGAACCATCGCTTTGACGCAGAACGGGCTGGCGCTGTGGTTGCCCATGGCGGGATAGAATGTGTGCAATGTCAGCATCGAAATCTCCTTTGACTGTTGGGGTGTTCGTAGCGCACAGTCATGTCAGTTTTTGTCAGCAGTCATTGCCCCGAGTAATTTAATGGCCCGCACCGAACGCCTTTTCCAACTGATGCAAGCGCTGCGGCGCCTGCCGTCACCTGTCACCGCCGAACAACTGGCCGACGACACGGGCGTGTCGCCGCGCACGCTGTATCGCGACATTGAAACGTTGCGCGGTTTGGGCGCTGTGATCGATGGCGCGGCGGGGTTCGGCTATACGCTGATCGAAGACGCGCAACTGCCGCCCTTGGCCTTTGACACCGAAGAGATCGAGGCACTGGTTCTGGGCCTGCGCGAGGTGATGGCCGTAGGTGATCCCGACCTTGCCGCCTCTGCCGAGGCCGCACTGACCAAGCTTGGTGCGCGGTTGCCTGCAACGCAGTCACACCGCCTGAAACACGCGGTTCTGACAGCGCACCGGTTTGACCGGCCCCCCGCGCCGACCGTCGCAGCCCGTACCCTGCGCACAGCGATCTGGGAAGAACGGCAGGTCCGGTTTGCCTATCGGGATGCCAAGGGTGACAGCACCGAACGCGAGGTCAAACCGCTGGGGATCGTGTTTTTCCAATCCAGCCACTGTCTGCTGGCCTATTGCCTGTTGCGGGACGGATTTCGCGCCTTCCGTTTGGACCGGATGGATGCGCTTGAGGTCACGCAGACCAGCTTCCGGCCCCATCGCACGTCGCTGCTGCGCGAATTCAAGCAAGAGATGGAATCGGCAAGGTTACGCGCGTCCTGAACGGCCCGCTTTTGGGGGGCTCTGAAACGCGCTAGGGTTGATGGAAAGAGGCGCAGCATAAGGGCAATCACCATGAAGGCGCTGGCAGTCGCAGGCTTGGTACTTTCACTTTCCGGCACATCGGCATGGGCGCTTGAGCCCGTGGCATCATCGCTGCGGCCCGAGGTGCGGCCAGTGGAAGGCGTTCAGGTGGCGTCGCTTTCATTGCCTGTCCGGCCCAAAGCGCGGCCTGCGTCGCGCGATGTTGTCGAAACAGCGGATCAGGCGGGGTTCGACCGCTGGGTTCAGCAGTTCCGCACACGGGCCGAGACGCAGGGCATTCGCCGCTCGGTTCTGGATCAGGCCTTCAAAGGCGTGCGCTATGATCCTGACGTGATCAAGCGGGACAAGAACCAATCGGAATTTACCAAAACGATCTGGGATTATCTGGACACCGCCGTATCCGACACGCGCATCGCCAACGGCAAAAAGGCACTGTCACGGGAAGGCGCGGTGCTGAACCGGATCGAACAGCACTATGGCGTCGACAAAGAGGTTGTCGTGGCGATCTGGGGGCTTGAGTCGGCTTATGGGTCGTTCCGCGGGTCGAATTCGACCATCGGGTCTTTGGCCACATTGGCCTATGGCAGCCGCCGAAGCGATTTCTTTGAAGACGAACTGATCGGCGCGCTGAAGATCCTGCAATCGGGCGACACGACCCCTGCCAAGATGAAGGGCAGTTGGGCGGGTGCGATGGGGCACACCCAGTTCATGCCGTCCTCCTACCACGCGCTGGCCGTGGATTTTACCGGCGACGGCAAACGCGACATCTGGTCGGATGACCCGACCGATGCCTTGGCCTCGACCGCCGCATATCTGAAGCATCACGGTTGGATCAAAGGCCAGCCCTGGGGTGTCGAGGTGCGCATTCCCGATGGGTTTGATTACCTGCTGGCCAGCCGCGAGACGCTAAAAATGCCGTCGGATTGGGCCGCTTTGGGCGTCGTTGGTGTGGATGGAAAACCTGTCCGCGATCACGGGGCGGCTTCGGTTCTATTGCCTGCTGGCGCGGATGGCGCGGCCTTCATGATCTTCAAAAACTTCGACGTGATCGAACGCTACAACACCGCCGACGCCTATGTGATTGCCGTCGGGCATCTGGCAGACCGGATCAAGGACGGACGCGCCATTCAGGGCAAGTGGCCCCGTGGTGATCGGGCGCTGACCTATGCCGAACGGACCGAGGTGCAGCGCAGGCTGACCGCGAAGGGGTTCGACACGGTTAAGGTGGATGGAAAGATCGGGCCGCTGACCATCAACGCCGTGCGCCGGTTCCAGCAATCGCGCGGGATGAAGCCCGATGGCTATGCATCCCTGCGCATTCTACAGGCGCTGCGTGAACCCTTTTTGCGCTGTAGGATCGGGCCGTCAGCCACGGGGCAGTCGCCGTTCATACAGGCCTGCATGCGATCAAGAACCTCTTGCGACGGCTTGGGATAGCTGTTGCTGCCACAGGGGTCGACCGTCATGGTGTAGCTGTCCCCGTCTTTCTGCATGAAGGCAAGATAGTCGGTGTCCGTCACGGCGCCACCGCACCACGGGCCGAAACAACGTGCCGTCAGTGTGATCGGGGTTTCAAAGCGGTTGGTGAACCCGTCGCGCGTCAAAGAATAGCCTTTGAAATATGCCGGAATGTCCGTTGTCGGGGCCGCGTCATTGGACGGGCCGTCACGGTTGGGCAACAGGCGTTTGTCAAATGTCAGCTTGCCATGCACCACAACCCATTGATTTTCATCGCTGGCGGCACGGTCGAAATCACGCGCCGGATCAGGCGGAATACACGAAAGGGCGAACGCAGGGCCCGAGGCCGCCACAAGGCCCGCAATCAACAGCGCACGGATCATATCTTGTCTCCGAATTCGGCCAGAACAGCGCGGTAGACGTCGCGCTTGAACGGCACGATCTTTTCGATCAGCTCATCAACCGGCGACCAGCGCCATTCGGAAAATTCAGGGTGGTCCGTTTCGATCTGGATTTGATCGTCGGTCCCGTTGAAGCGCATCAGATACCACTTCTGTTCCTGACCGCGGAACTTGCCCTTCCACAGCTTGGGAACCAGTTCGGCAGGCAGTTCGTATTTCACCCAATCGGATGTCACAGCCTCAAGCGTGACCAGATCAGCGGTGACGCCGGTTTCTTCCCACAATTCACGGAATGCCGCATCCTGCGGGTCTTCGCCCTTATCGACACCGCCTTGCGGCATCTGCCACGCTGGACCGGGATTATCGATGCGCTGGCCCACAAAGACCTGACCGTCTTTATTGGCCAGCATCACGCCAACGCAGGGACGGTAAGGAAGGCTTTCGATGTCGATCTTGGTCATAGGGTGCCTTTGGTCTTGAAGTCTTTTCACCAGTTTACCGCAGCCGTGACAGCAGGGAAACGTCAAGTGGTTTTGCGGCGGGCGAAAACCCGCTGAAACGAAAACCCCCCGACGTTGGCCGGGGTGTCGAGAGTGTCTTTCCTGATCCGCTTATTTCGACGGAAGCAGCGTGGAATAGCCTTTGAGGATGTCGATGGCATAGGCCAGCTGATAGTCCTCTTCTCGCAGCGCTGCGGCGGCTTCTGCCTTGGCGCGGTCTTCCTCGATCTGACGGATCTCATCCTCGGACAGGCTGTCGTTGTTCAGCGCGCCGCGAAGATCGGCCTCGGAACGTGCTGTCGGTGTTTCTTCTTCCTCGGTCTCGGCGTTGGGATCACGACGGGGCTGTTGGACGACGATATCGGGGGACACGCCCAGCGCCTGAATCGACCGACCTGACGGCGTGTAATAGCGCGCTGTGGTCAGGCGCATACCGCTATCGCCACGCAGCGGCATAACGGTCTGGACCGAGCCCTTACCAAAGCTTTTCGTACCAACAACGATCGCACGGCGGTGATCCTGAAGGGCACCGGCAACGATTTCAGATGCAGATGCAGAACCACCATTGATCAGAACGACCAGCGGTTTGCCTTGGGCCAAATCGCCAAGGGTCGCGTTGTAGCGTTCGCCATCTTCCGGCTGGCGGCCACGTGTCGAAACGATTTCACCCTTTTCAAGGAAAGCGTCCGACACCTTGATCGCCTGTGTCAGCAGGCCACCCGGGTTGTTGCGCAGGTCGACGACAAAGCCGTTTACATTGTCGATGCCGCCTGCGGCTTCGATCTGCTTGGCGATGCCTTCTTCAAGGTTCGGGTAGGTCTGTTCGTTGAAGGTTGTGATCCGCAGGACAACGGTTTCACCTTCGGTCCGCGAACGGACGGCTGTCAGGGTGATGGTGTCGCGCACGATTGTAACGTCGAACGGTTCCGCTTCACCTTCGCGCACAACGGTGATGACAATCTCGGACCCAACCGGACCACGCATCAATTCGACCGCTTCGTCCAAAGTCAGACCTAGAACCGAGTCGCCGTCGACGTGAGTAATGAAGTCACCAGCTTCAATGCCGGCTTCCATCGCGGGGGTGTCATCGATGGGCGAGACAACTTTGACAAAGCCGTCTTCCTGCGTGACTTCGATGCCCAAGCCGCCGAATTCACCGCGCGTCTGGACGCGCATGTCAGCCGCATCATCGGGCGACAGGTAGCTGGAGTGCGGATCAAGCGATGTCAGCATGCCATTGATGGCCGCTTCGATCAGATCCTTTTCATCGACCTCTTCCACGTACTGGGCGCGGATGCGTTCAAAGATATCACCGAACAGATCAAGCTGTTCGTAAACGGAAGTTTTGCTCTGTGCCTCTTGCGCCAAAAGTGGGCCAACGAACTGGGTTGTGGCAATCACACCGGCCAGTGTACCGCCCAATGTCGCGACGATGAATTTTTTCATTCTGTTCTCATCCCTTGTCGATGCTGAACCAGGTGAACGGATCCACAGTGGCGTCACCTTCTCTTACTTCTATATAGAGCGTTTCCGGTCGCTGGTTTCCAGCCCTTTCCACGCTTTGTAACGCAGAGGTGTCTGCGACTTGAGTATCGCCACCCATCAGCCCCACGGGCGCGCCAGATGGCAGAACCTGTCCAACATCACCAAAAACCTGACCCAATCCGGCCAGAACGATCAATAAATCAGGTTGGGGTTCAAGTATAATTACTAATCCGTAATTTAGCAGCGGGCCGCGATAGCGGATGGTTGCGGGCACAGGTGTGGTGACCAAAGCCTGCGGTCGCGTGGCGATCAGAACGCCGGGGCGCACAACGCCCGCGGCATCCGCCTGATTGGCGCGCCGTAGAACTGTACCTTGCACCGGCAACGCCAATTCGCCCTTGGGCACGTCCAGAACCGGCGCAGGCACGCCCGTGTCATCACGAGTGATTTCACTTAGGCCACTGGCGAACCCTTCCAGCGTTTCCGACGCCGCGATCAGAATGGCCGAGCGAACGGGGTCTTCGCTGAACCGTTTCGGCAGGTCGGTGCGGTCGGCCACGGCTTGGCTTAGCTCGGTGCGCGCAGTCTGAACGCCGCTCAGCCCCTCTTGCAGGGTCAAGAGCGCATTTTCCTGAAGCGTGCGCAGCGTGGTGATTTCTTCCAGCTCGGCGCGCAATTCTTCGGCACGACGGGCCAGTTCCGGCGTCAGATCGGACACCAGCATACCTGCCCGCGCAGCACCCATCGGCCCCTGTGGGTGCAGCATCTGTTGGGGAACGTCGCCTTTGCTCATGGATTGAAGAACACCGACCAGCTGGGCGATGTCCTCTTCCCGCGCTTCCAGATCGCGTTTTAGCTGCGCCTCGCGCGTGGCGACGGCACGCAGGCCGTCCCGCATCGCGGCTAGGCCGGATTCGTAGGCCTGAACGGTGGCCGTCAATGCCGCCACACGATCACGCGCAGCATCGGCCTTTGACAGCTGGATTTGTGCCGCTTCCAACTGGCTCGCGGCGGCACGGGCCGCTTGCTCCACATCTTGCGCCATAGCTGACGCGGCGGTCAGCACAGCGGCGGCAAGATATGGCAGGATGCGGATCATTTGCGGATCAGGCTTTCGCCGGTCATTTCTTCGGGCTGCTCCAGCCCCATCAGTTCCAGCAGCGTCGGTGCGACATCTGCCAAACGCCCGTCGGCCAAAGTCACACCCTCGGGGCCGCCGAACAGAATGACAGGCACGGGGTTCAGCGTGTGGGCTGTGTGCGGGTTGCCTGTTTCGGGATCAACCATCATGTCGCAGTTGCCGTGGTCGGCAATAACGATCATCGCGCCACCGGCCTTTTCCAATGCCTCAACAACCTGCGCCAGTCCCTGATCCACGGCCTCGCACGCCTTCATCGCGGCCTGCAGGTCACCTGTGTGACCGACCATATCGGGGTTGGCGTAGTTCGTGACGATCAGGTCGTAGCCTTCTTCAATCGCCTCGACGAATTTGGCCGTCACCTCGGGCGCGCTCATTTCCGGTTGCAGGTCGTAGGTCGCCACGTTGGGCGATTTCGGCATGAAGCGGTCTTCGCCCTCTTCAGGGTCTTCCTTGCCGCCGTTCAGGAAGAAGGTGACATGGGGGTATTTCTCGGTCTCAGCCAGACGGAACTGGCGCAGGCCCTGTTTGGCCACCCATTCGCCCAGCGTGTTCTTGATGTCGCGCGGCGGGAAAACGGTCGTCAGATAGGCGTTGTGGCCTTCCGAGTATTCCACCATGCCCAGCGCGATTTCGACGGGCGCAGCGCCGCGATCCCAGCCATCAAACTGGGGCGCGGCCAGAGCGGCCAGAATTTCGCGGGCACGGTCAGCGCGGAAGTTGGTGCAGAAGAAACCATCGCCCTCTTTGAACCCGTCGTATTCGCCGATCACGGTGGCGGGGATGAACTCATCGGTCTTGTCGGCGGCATAGGCTTGATCGACAGCCTCAATCGCGGTCGTGGCCTTATCACCCGCGCCGGACACCATCGCGTCATAGGCGGTTTTCACGCGTTCCCAGCGGTTGTCGCGGTCCATGGCAAAGTAGCGACCGATCACGGTGACGATCTGCACACCATCCGGCAGCTTGGACTGGAAATCCTCGATATACCCTTTGGCCGATTTCGGAGCGACGTCGCGGCCATCGGTGATCGCGTGGATCACTACAGGGACGCCCGCATCGTGGATCGCCTTGGCCGAAGCTGCCACGTGGTCCAGATGACCATGCACACCACCGTCCGAGATCACGCCCATGATATGCGCGGTGCCGCCGGTGTTTTTGACCTTGGACACAAATTCCTGCAGCGCGTCGTTGTCGAAATAGGACCCATCCTCGATCGCCAGATCAATTTGGCCCAAGTCCATCGCCACAACACGACCCGCACCGATGTTGGTGTGCCCGACTTCGGAATTGCCCATCTGCCCGCTGGGCAGACCCGCGTCGGGGCCGTGGGTGATCAGCGTGGCGTGGGGGCAGTCGGCCATCAGCCGGTCCATCGTGGGCGTGTCCGCCAAAGCAGGCGCATTGGCCACTTCAGAGGGACCAATCCCCCAACCGTCCAGAATGGTCAGAACAACAGGCTTGGGTCGGGACATAGGGTGCCTCAATCATCAAAGAAGTTGAGGGTCGTTTATCAGAGGCTTGAGGGGATGTGGAGGGCCGTCTGAACGCCCGACATTTGGGTTGCGCAGTCAGCTTCGCGCTTTCGACACAATGGCATCTGTGTATAGTGAAATTCGGTTAGTTAAATTTTCAATTTCTGCAATTTTATTTAAATCGACCGAAGTGTCTTTGTCCTTAACGGCATCTTCAAGCTGCAACAACCAACGCTGAGCAGCCTCTAGTGAGGTCAAAGCCGCGTTCGCAAAATCTGCTCCATTCTGGGCGCTACTATCATGAACAACCGCCAATGTTGGCCCAACTGGGCTCGAAACAAGACTCTTGGTCGAGCTTCCGAATTCTCTCCAACAATCAGAAACGTCATACCCGCTTGCCTCCAATGCCTTAAGTATGGATGCAACAGTGCCTGTTTTTACTAACTTTCCGGATAGAATTTTGTCCATTGTTCCGCGCGATACACGAGCATCCGTGGAAAACTGAGTTTTGGTTGCCCCCTCACGCAATCGAATGCGCTCCAGGCTCGGAAATCTTATCGAACTGCTCTTTTCGCCTGCGTTCATTTTTGGCCTAATTTTGCGTTTTTAGCTCACTTTTGCAGATTTAAATGATTCGCACACTTTGCAAAAAAACGCAACTCACCATTCACATTTAACAGTCAGGATGTCAAATTTGACACACAATATAAGCCTTTATGCACAAAATATAGATACACCAACAAGCCGCTACACCTTATCTCGCGCCCCCAAAACGCCTATTTTTGTTCATTTTTTAGTGAGCAAATTAGAACAACCCATGTTACATTAGCGTTCACTGCCGCAATCGCCATGGGGATAAAAATGAAAGATTCTAAGGATGAAGACTTAAATAAAACTGGCAAAATGCCTTCGGAAGAAAAAGTTAAAAATGAACGGAGTTTTCGAACATCTCACCTCACTAGTCTTAATCTCCTCCTCATCGTCTTGATGATCATCGTGGTCGTTTTCTTCCTGCTGTGCATCATCAACCCTGAAGCAGCCATGTTGGCCATAGAACTATTCAAAGAGTTCATGGCAACAATTACGCCCAAACTGCTCACCCCAACAAAATGAAAGAGCGCGCTTAGGCGCGCTCTTTCATTTTGTTGGGCATGAGGTACTTCTATCAGCCCTGCAGCGATTTCACCACGATGTCGCCTTCGGTGCGGGCTTTCATTGCCAGTGCTGCGGCGTGGGCGCCTGCGAGCGTCGTGAAGTACGGGATCTTGTCATAAAGCGCGACCGAGCGGATTTCGCGGGAATCCTCCACCGCCGCCGCACCTTCCGTGGTGTTCATCACCAGGGAAATCTCGCCGTTCTTCAACATGTCGACGACGTTCGGCCGCCCCTCATAGACCTTCTTGACCAGCTCCGCCTTGATCCCCTGCTCAGCCAGGAATTTCGCCGTGCCCGCGGTGGCCACGATGGAAAAGCCCAGACCGTCGAGGATCTGCGCGGCATCCACCAGCGCCGGCGTCTTGTCAGCGTCCTTGATCGAGAAGAAGACCTTGCCGCCCTCGGGCAGAACCATGCCGGCGCCCATCTGCGCCTTGAGAAAGGCGCGGGCAAAGCTGCGATCCCAGCCCATGACCTCACCGGTCGAGCGCATCTCCGGCCCGAGGATGGTGTCGACACCGGGGAAACGGGCAAAGGGCAGCACCGCTTCCTTGACCGAGAACCAGGGCATGTTCGGGTCCGCCAGGGTCATCGGATCGGCCAGCGGCAGCACGGTGTCGTAATCGGCGTTCTCGGGATAGGCCGGGCGCATCGGGAAGGCCGAGAGTTTCTCGCCCGCCATCACCCGCGCGGCGATGGAGGCAATCGCGCTGTCGGTGGCCTTGGCGACGAAGGGCACGGTGCGCGAGGCACGCGGGTTGACTTCGATCAGGTAGATATCATCCCCCTTGATCGCGAACTGGATGTTCATCAACCCGACCACGTTCAACGCTTTGGCCAGTGCCTCGGTCTGGGCCTTGATCTCCTCCAGCACGTCTTTGCCCAGCGAATAGGGCGGCAACGAACAGGCGCTGTCGCCCGAGTGCACG
>CATNDK010000007.1 GCA_950096585.1 Thalassococcus halodurans
GGCGGATCAACTGGATGTCGGGCAGGGGCACGGGCCGGTTCATCATTTCCACGCGATGTGGCCATGACTGAGGTCACAATCCTTGGGGCCGGTGTTGCGGGGCTGTGCGTCGCACACGAGCTGACGACGCGCGGGGCATCGGTGCATTTGATCGACCCGCAGGGCGGTTTGACTGGATGTTCGCGCTATGCCGGCGGCATGCTGGCCCCGTTTTGCGAAGGCGAAACCGCCGTGGCAGAAGTTGTCACCTTGGGGCAGGGGGCTGCCGATTGGTGGGCGGCGGCGGGCGTTCAGGTTGAACGGCGCGGCACATTGGTGGTGGCTTTGGGCCGTGACCAGCGCGAACTGGTGCGGTTCGGCCGTCGCGTGCCCCAGCATCGTGCCCTGTCCGCGCCTGAGATTTCCGAACTGGAACCGGCGCTGGCAGATCGTTTTCAAAAGGCCCTTTTTGTTCAGGACGAAGCCCATCTTGATCCGCGCAAAGCCCTGTCCTTTTTGCGCGACGGTCTGGCGCGGCGGGGTGTTCCCATCGTCACGGATGGCCCGATATCGGGTCAGTTGATCGACTGTCGCGGTTTGGCGGCACGGGAAGATCTGCCGAAACTGCGCGGCGTTCGGGGCGAGATGGTGATCCTTCGCGCCCCTGATGTGACCCTGCACCGGCCCATCAGGATGCTGCATCCGCGCCACCCCATTTACATCGTGCCCCGTGGCGAAGGCCTCTACATGCTGGGGGCGACCCAGATCGAAAGCGGCGATCAGGGGCCAGCACGGTTGCGCGGCATCGCTGAGCTTTTGAATGCCGCCTATGCATTGCACCCGGCCTTTGCCGAGGCCGAGGTGCTGGAAATCGGCGCCGACGCGCGCCCCGCTTTTCCCGACAACATGCCGCGCGTGGTGCAGGGGCCGGATCGTATCCACGTCAACGGCCTGTTCCGCCATGGGTTTTTGATGGCCCCCGCGCTGGCCCAAGAAGCGGCGACGCTTGTTTTGAACTCCAGAAAACCGGAGCACATTGAATGAAGATCACAGTGAACGGAACCGTGCAGGAGGTGTCTGCACAGACGCTCGATGCGGCCTTGGCAGAACTTGGCTATGGCGATGCGCGGGTGGCCACCGCGTTGAACGCCAATTTTGTGCCTGCCGCGATGCGTGCGTCGCAAAGCCTTGAAGCGGGGGATCAGCTTGAAATCCTCGCCCCGAAACAAGGGGGCTGAGATGCCGGTTTTCTATGGAACAGAGATCGCGTCGCCCCTGATGCTGGGCACGGCGCTATATCCGTCACCTGATGTTCTGGCAGATGCCTTCCGCCGGTCCGGAGCGGGCGTGGCGACGGTGTCGTTGCGCCGCGAGTCTGCGGGTGGCGGCGATTTTTGGGAGCTGATCCGCGAACTGGATATCCCCGTTCTGCCGAACACGGCGGGCTGTCATTCCGTGCGCGAGGCCGTGACCACGGCGCATATGGCCCGCGAGGTTTTCGACACGGACTGGATCAAGCTTGAGGTGATCGGCCATGCCGACACCTTGCAGCCGGACCCGTTCGGTCTGGTCGAGGCGGCGCGCATTTTGTCCGAAGACGGGTTCCGCGTGTTTCCCTATACCACCGAAGACGGCGTTCTTGCGGGCAAACTGCTGGACGCTGGCTGCGAGGTGTTGATGCCGTGGGGTGCCCCGATTGGCACAGGGCGCGGGTTGATGAACCCCTACGGTCTGCGCACGCTGCGGGCCCAGTTTCCCGAGGTGCCGATGGTGGTGGACGCGGGGCTTGGGCTGCCCAGTCATGCGGCGCAGGTGATGGAGATGGGGTTCGATGCAGTCCTGTTGAACACCGCCGTTGCGCAGGCCGGTGATCCGGCGGCGATGGCCGAAGGTTTTGCGCTGGCGCTGCGCGCCGGGAAGCTGGCCTATGACGCCGACCCGATGGAGCCGCGCGATATGGCGCAGCCGTCGACACCCCTGATGGGATTGGCGGTGCTGGAATGACGCTGGATCGTTTCTATCCGATTTTCGACCATCCCGATTGGCTGGAACGTGCGCTGCCCTTGGGGGTCAAGCTTGTGCAGTTGCGGGCCAAGGATTGTGCGCCCGATGACCTGAAACAGCGGATCGAACGGTCGCGTGATTTGTGTCGTGCGGCTGGGGCTGTGTTGGTTGTCAACGATCACTGGGAACTGGCGATCGAGATGGGATGCGATTGGGTGCATTTGGGGCAAGAGGATCTTGATAGTGCCGATCTGAACGCCCTTCGTGCCGCCGATATCCGGTTCGGCCTGTCGACCCATGACGAAGATGAACTGGACAGGGCGTTGGCCTGTGATCCGGGGTACATCGCGCTCGGGCCTGTGTGGCCGACCATTCTGAAAAAGATGAAGTGGCACGAACAGGGGCTGGATCGTGTGACCGAGTGGAAACGCCGGATCGGTGATCTGCCGCTTGTTGCCATTGGGGGTTTGTCGGTCGAACGCGCGCCTTCGGCCTTTGCGGCGGGGGCCGATATCGTGTCGGTGGTAACGGACATCACGCTGAATGCCGATCCCGAGGCCCGCATCCGCAATTGGATCGAGGTCACGCGATGACCCGCTATGCCCGTCAGCAGGCGGTGATCGGGGCCGAGGCGCAGGCGCGTTTGGCCAAGGCATCTGTTCTGGTTGTCGGGGCGGGGGGGCTGGCCGCGCCAGTGTTGCAATATCTTGCAGGCGCCGGTGTCGGCAGCCTGCGGGTTGTAGATGCGGATGTGGTCAGCCTGAACAACTTGCACCGTCAGACGCTGTTCCGTGCGGCTCAGGTCGGAATGCCAAAGGTGATTGCGGTGCAAGAGGCACTAAGCGGTCTGAACCCCGATGTCCGGATCATTGCAGTACAGGCGGCCTTGATGCCCGCGAACGCGGATGCTTTGTGCGATGGGGCGACGGTTGTTCTGGATTGCGCCGACAGCTTTGCGGTCAGCTATATCCTGTCCGACGTTTGCAAGGATCGGGGTATTCCGTTGATCAGCGCATCGGTCAGTGGAACGGATGGCTACGTCGGCGGATTTTGCGGTGGAAAGCCGTCGCTGCGGGCTGTGTTTCCGGACCTGCCGGAACGTTTGGGATCCTGCGCGGTCGAGGGTGTTCTGGGCCCCGTCGTTGGTGTGATCGGTAGCCTGCAGGCGCAGATGGCACTGACCGTTGCTGCGGGCGATCCTACGCCGCTGGGGCAGATCACAACCTTTGACGCCGCTGGCCAACGGTTCGGCGGGTTCCGGTTTGATAAGGCCCCCGAACCCGACCGTCAGGCCGTGTTCATCGACCCCGATGATTTGCGCGCCGACGATTGGCTTGTGGATCTACGCGGCGCGGAAGAAGCACCGCTTGTCCACCCTGAGGCGCGCCGCCTGTCTGTCGATGCCTTCGGCCCCGATGGCCCTGTGCCCGAAGCAGGCCAACGCGCTGTGCTTTGTTGTAAATCCGGACTGCGCGCATGGACTGCGGCGCAGCGCCTTTCTCTTGTGTGGCAGGGCGAAATTGCCCTGATCGCGCTGCCTGATTTTCCGATAAATTCCTGAAGGAGACCTCTTGTGAAACCACTTGCCCTGTTGGCGTGTCTTTGTGCGACGCCCGCCTTTGCCGCTGACCAGATGTCTGTCGTGCTTGACTGGTTCGTAAACCCCGACCACGGCCCGATTATCGTCGCGCAGGAAAACGGCTACTTTGCGGAACAAGGCCTTGAGGTCGAGGTGATCGCCCCCGCCGATCCCTCTGATCCGCCCAAGCTGGCCGCTGCCGGAAAGGCCGATCTGGCGATTTCCTATCAGCCTCAGCTTCATTTGCAGGTGGCAGAGGGTCTGCCGCTCAAGCGTGTTGGCACATTGGTCGCCACGCCGCTGAACTGTCTTCTGACGCTGGAAGACGGCCCCGTTCAATCCATAGCGGATCTGGCCGGACGCAAGATCGGATTTTCGATCGCAGGCGTGGAAGAGGCGCTTTTGGGTGCAATGTTGCAGCCTGCCGGCATCGGTCTGGACGATGTGGAACTGGTCAACGTCAACTGGTCGTTGTCCCCTGCGCTGATGTCGGGTCAGGTGGATGCGGTGATCGGTGCCTTCCGCAATTTCGAACTGAACCAGATGGAGATCGAAGGCGTTGCGGGCCGCTGCCTTTATCCCGAAGAACATGGCGTTCCCGCCTATGACGAACTGATCTATGTCGCCAACCCCGACACGATGGATGCCGACCAGATTGCCCGTTTCCTTGCAGCGACGGAAAAGGCCACGCAGTACATCGTCAACCATCCCGACGAGAGCTGGAAAATCTTTGCTGCCACCTCGGCGGAACTGGACGATGCGCTGAACGCGATGGCATGGCAGGATACCTTGCCACGCTTTGCGTTGCGTCCGTCGGCGCTGGATGAGGGCCGTTACGCGCGGTTCGAGACGTTCCTGCATGATCGTGGTCTGGTCCCCACAGTGCGACCTGTGTCCGATTTGGCCGTGACGGTGGCCCAGTGACCTACGGCAGTACCTTTCCTGTCTGGCGTGCTGCTGCTGGTGATCACTGGCACGCCTATACCCATCATGCCTTTGTCGAAGGGCTGAGGGACGGCACCCTGCCGCGCGAAAGCTTTCTGCATTATCTGGTGCAGGATTATCTATACCTTGTGCATTTTGCGCGGGCTTGGGCCTTGGCGATGACCAAGGCCGAAACGCTGGAAGAAATGCGCCATTGCGCGGCGACGACCCAAGCGTTGATCGATGACGAACTGCGGCTTCATACCCGCATTTGCGCCGAGGCGGGGATTTCCGAAAGCACATTGCAAAGTGCCGAAGAACGCCCCGCGACGTTGGCCTATACCCGCTACGTTCTGGATGCAGGCCACGCGGGCGGTTTTCTTGATCTGATGGCAGCACTGGCCCCTTGTGTGATGGGCTATGGCGAAATCGGAGCTCGTCTTTTGGCGTCGGATCCGGCGCCGGACTATGCAGACTGGATCGAAACCTATGGGGGTGATGACTATCAAGAGCTGTGTTCCCGTGTCGGCACCTTGATCGACGAGGCGGTGCGCTTGCGTCTGGGGGAGGGAGCCGAGGCATCGCCAAGCTGGCCGCGTTTGTGTCAAAGGTTCACTACGGCAACGCGGCTCGAGGTCGGGTTCTGGGATATGGGGCTTGATCCATGACAGCGTGCGCACCTGTCCCTGGACTATCCTTTGAAGGTTCGGTGTTTGCCGATGCCAGAACGGGTGCGCGGCGATTGCTTGGCCCATTGTCGTTGACCGTAGCGGCGCGGCGCTGGACCTGTCTTTTGGGGCCGTCCGGCGTTGGAAAATCCACGCTGTTGCAGGCCTTTACAGGTCTGCCCGACGGGTTGCGGATGGATGGATCGGCGGTGCTCGATACGGGGGCGCAGCCTTTGGGGCAGGGGGCCCTTATGGCGCAGGATGCGGGGCTTTTGCCGTGGTTGAGTGCGCTTCAGAATGTCTGGATCGGGTCGCGTCTGCGCGGAGAGAGGCCAGATCATGCCCGCGCAAAGGCCCTTCTGGAACAGGTCGGGCTGGGCGCGCAAGGGGCGCAAAACTGCACCCGTCTTTCCGGTGGTCAGCAACAGCGTCTGGCCCTTGCGCGCACGCTTTACGAAGACCGGCCGGTTGTTTTGCTGGACGAGCCGTTTTCCGCGCTGGATGTGGCGACGCGGTTGCGCGTGCAAGACGTCGCCCTTGATCTTTTGCGCGGGCGCACCGTGCTGCATGTCACCCATGATCCTGCCGAAGCCGCGCGCATTGCCGATGACATTCTGATCCTTGATCACAGCGGGCTGACACCCGTGTCTGTGCCGCAGCATTCAAAGCTTGCTGACGATCCGAAGGTTCAGGCGCTGACGTCCGATCTGACACGGCTGTTGCTGGAGGCTGCATGAAATACCTTTTGCCTGCAGCTTTGATCCTGTGCCTTTGGCAAAGTGTCGTCTGGGTGTCGGACGTGCCAGCCTTTATTCTTCCGCCGCCCGCAAAGGTCGCTGTGACGTTGTGGGGCAATCGTGCGCTTTTGGCGGAACATGCCATCGTGACCCTGTCCGAGGTGATGATCGGGCTCTTGCTTGGAGCGATACTGGGTATGGTGACAGCACTTGGCCTTGCGATGGCGCCGCGCCTTGATCGTTGGCTGAAGCCTGTCTTGGTGCTAAGCCAATCCATTCCTGTTTTCGCGCTGGCGCCGATCCTGACGCTTTGGTTCGGCTACGGGCTTTGGTCAAAGATCATGATGGCGCTTTTGATCATCTATTTCCCTGTGACATCCGCCTTTCATGACGCGTTGGTTGCGACCCCGCCGGCCTGGCTGCGGCAGGCAGAGGTCATGGGTGGAACGCGCTGGCGGGTTTTGTGGTTTTTGCGGGTGCCCGCGGCGTTGCCCGGCCTGATGTCGGGTCTGCGGCTTGCGGCTGTTTATGCGCCGATCGGGGCGATTATCGGGGAATGGGTGGGGGCGTCTCGGGGGCTGGGCTATCTGATGTTGTTGTCCAACGGTCGGGCGAAAACGGACCTGATGTTTGCGGCTGTTCTGGTCGTTGCGGTGATGACAATCCTGCTTCATGCCGCTGTGAATCGCCTTGCATGCAAGATCGAAAATAAGAGTCGCGGGCAGGCGGAACCGTCGCTCTGACCCCCGTTTTCTAACCGCTCATAAATTGAGCAATCTCGCACTGTATGCCTGATATTATCGCGTCCGCCATGATGGCGGTTCATTTTGCGGGTAAAAATCGCGCGAAGGCTTGGACCTTGTGGCGCTTTTTCGGGCACTCGGCGCGCGAAGCTTACCCGCAGAGTGACAACTCGGCCTAATCGGGTTGTTCTGGTTCTGCGTGCCTACGAGTCGAAAAGGACAGCCTATGAGCCAGCCATTAGCCCCAGCGGCAACCTTTACCCGCATCGCCGAAGTGTGGATTCCCGAAGGGGATCATTTGGTGCATGGCGGTGGTGCCTATGACGGTGCCGAAGGCCTGAGCGATCTTTCCGGCCAGATGAGCTTTGCCAAGGGCGAAGGCCTGCCGGGCAAGGCGTGGGCCGAAGCGCGCCCTGTTGTTCTTAAGGATTTCGACGGATCGTATTTCAAACGGACAGAGGCCGCGAAAGAGGCCGGTCTGACCTGCGCCGTCGCCGTTCCTGTCTTTGCCGGAAAAACGCTGAAAGCCGTTCTGGTTATCCTGTGTGGCGACGATGCGGACCATCACGGCGCAATCGAAGTCTGGGAGGACGAGGGCAGCAAGCTGGTGCTGACAGACGGCTACTACGGTACCGCCAAGGATTTCGAAGCGATTTCTCAGGATATCTCGTTCGCCTACGGGCAGGGCCTTCCGGGGGGTGTTTGGGCGGCGTCCACGCCGATCCTGATGCGCGACCTGTCCCGTATCGGCGCGTTTATCCGTGCCGAGGCTGCAGGCGAGATCGGGTTGAAGAACGGTTTGGGCGTGCCTGTGCCGGTTCCGGGCGACAAATCCTTCGTGCTGACACTGCTGTCCTCTGAAAACACACCGATCGCGCGCCGGTTCGAGATCTGGGACGCGCGCCCCGAAATGGTTGGCGCCGAGAAAAAAGCGCTGCGCATGGACGGGTTCTGCGCAGTTGAAGGGCCGCTTTGGCCCAAGGAAAACCCGCCTGTCGATGCGGTATCGGCAAGCGCATGGCAGGGACCTGTCGGTCAGGTTCTGGGGTCGGGTCTACCCGAAGTCCATCAAGGCGCGACCGGCCTTCCCAAGGGCTACACCCTGATGGTGGCCCTTCCTGTCTACAAAGACACCGAGCTGACCCACGTGGTCGCCTGGTACCTGTAAGAAAGGCAATGACGATGCAGAAACTTGTGGTTATCGGGGCAGGCATGGCCTCGGGACGGGTGCTGGAACACCTGTTCGACACAGCGCCAGAGGCATTCGACGTCACTCTGTTCAACGCCGAGCCGCGTGGCAACTACAACCGGATCATGTTGTCGCCTGTTCTGTCGGGTGAAAAGACATTCGAAGAAATCGTCACCCATGACGATGCCTGGTACGCAGACAACAAGGTGACCACGCGGTTTGGCGAAAAAGTCACCAAAATCGATCGCGACCGTAAGGTGGTTGTCGGTGAAAACGGCGAAGTCGCTTATGACAAGCTGATTATCGGCACAGGCTCTGCCCCGTTCATCATCCCGATGCCGGGCCATGATCTGCCGGGTGTCGTGGCCTACCGCGATCTAGAAGACACAAACGCCATGATCGACGCATCGGCCAAGCCGGGCGGCAAGGCTGTTGTGATCGGCGGCGGTCTTCTGGGTCTTGAGGCTGCGGCGGGCCTGCGCCTGCGCGGCATGGACGTGACCGTGCTGCACATCATGGGTCACCTGATGGAGCGTCAGCTGGACGAAGCTGCGGGTTACCTTCTGAAACAGGATCTGGAAAAGCGCGGCATCAATGTGATGCTGAAGGCGCAGACCAAGTGCATCGAAGGGGATGGCAAGGTCGAACGCGTTCTGCTGGAAGATGGCACTGTGCTTGAGGCCGATATCGTCTGTATGGCGGTCGGTATCCGCCCGGCGGCAACACTGGGTCAGGATGCCGGTCTTGAGATGGGCCGCGCGATCAAGGTCGATGCGCAGATGCGCACCTCGGACCCTGACATTCTTGCGGTGGGTGAATGCGTCGAATTCGACGGCAACCTGTTTGGCCTTGTTGCCCCGCTTTATGATCAGGCCAAGGTTCTGGCCAAAACCCTGTTGGGCGAAGACGACGCGTTCAAAATGCGCGAACTGTCGACCAAGCTGAAGGTCACAGGCTGCGACCTGTTCAGCGCAGGTGATTTCGCCGAGGGCGACGCACGCGAAGACATCGTGTTCCGCGATCCCAAGCGCGGCGTTTACAAACGTCTGGTCATCGAGGACGACAAGCTGGTTGGCGCCGTGATGTACGGCGACACGGCGGATTCGAACTGGTTCTTCGGATTGATCAAAGACGGCTCGGACATCTCCGAGATGCGCGACACGATTATCTTTGGTCCGGCATTCCAGGGGGGTGGCGCTGCCGCCGCGGACCCTCTGGCAGCCGTTGCAGCATTGCCGGCTGACGCCGAAATCTGTGGCTGTAACGGCGTTTGCAAAGGCACAATTGTTACCGCCATCGAAGGCGCCGCGACCACGCTGGACGATGTGAAGGCGATCACCAAGGCATCGGCATCCTGCGGGACATGTACCGGTCTGGTGGAACAGGTTCTGGCCGTCACGCTGGGTGACAGCTTTGAGGCGAAGGCCGAAAAGCCGATCTGTAAGTGTACCGACCTGACCCACGAAGACGTGCGCCGTCTGATCAAATCGCAAGAGCTGAAATCGCAGCCTGCGGTCTGGCAGCAACTGGCGTGGAAAACGCCGAACGGCTGTCATGTGTGCCGTCCGGCCATCAACTATTACCTGTTGGCGGACTGGCCGCTGGACTATCAGGACGATTTGCAGTCGCGCTTTGTGAACGAACGCAACCATGCGAACATCCAAAAGGACGGCACCTATTCCGTAATGCCGCGTATGTGGGGCGGGATGACCGACCCGGACGAGCTGATCGCCATCGCGCAAGCGGCGAAAAAGTTCGACGCCGTGGTCAAGGTGACAGGCGGTCAGCGGATCGACCTTTTGGGCATCAAGAAAGAAGACCTGCCAGCGATCTGGTCGGATCTGAACGATGCGGGCATGGTTTCCGGCCACGCCTACACCAAGGGCCTTCGGACGGTGAAAACCTGTGTCGGGTCTGACTGGTGTCGCTTTGGTACGCAGGATTCGACGGGTCTGGGCATCAAGCTTGAAAAACGCCTGTGGGGGTCTTGGACACCGCACAAGGTCAAGCTGGGTGTATCGGGCTGTCCGCGCAACTGTGCCGAAGCGACTTGTAAGGACGTGGGCGTGATCTGTGTCGACAGTGGCTATCAGATCGGTGTTGCCGGCGCGGCGGGTATGGATGTGAAAGAAACCGAACGTCTGATCGATGTGGCGACCGAAGAGGAAGCGATCGAATGGACCGTGGCTTTTGTCCAGCTGTACCGTGAAAACGCCAAATATCTGGACCGCGCCTATAAGTGGGTTGCGAAAGTCGGGCTGGATTGGGTCAAGGAAACGCTGGACGATCCGGCGACCCGTGCCGCACTGATCGAACGTTTTGATATCTCGCAAAGCGTCTATCAGCACGACCCGTGGGCCGAACATGTAGAAAACCGTAAGGCGCAATACGCGCCGCTTGCCGACCTGACGACGGAGGCCGCAGAATGAGCTGGACCGATATTGGCGCCCTGACAGACATCCCCCTGCGCGGCGCGCGCATCGTGAAAACCCCTGCGGGCTGCATTGCTGTATTCCGCACCGACGAGGCCGAAGTCTTTGCGACATCGAACAAATGCGCCCACAAGGGCGGCCCTCTGGCCGAAGGCATCGTGCATGGTAAACAGGTGACATGCCCGCTGCATAACTGGGTTTATTCGTTGGAAACCGGCGAAGCCCAAGGTGCGGACGAAGGCAGCATCGCGACCTATCCGGTCAAGATCGAAGACGGTCGTCTGTTGCTTGATACGGATGCGGTTGCCGCGCGGAACGCCGCCTGATGACTGCTGCCACGACGCGATCAACCTGCCCCTACTGCGGGGTGGGTTGTGGTGTTTTGCTAACGCCTGACGGGCAGGGTCGCCTGACCGTCAAAGGGGATCCGGACCATCCGGCGAACTTCGGGCGTCTGTGTTCCAAAGGATCGGCTCTGGCCGAAACGGTGGGTCTGTCGCACCGGTTGATGTCCCCGCGCGTTAACGGGACCGACACCGATTGGGACAGCGCGCTGGATCATGTGGCAAAGACGTTCTCGGAAACGATCGCGGAACATGGGCCGGATTCGGTGGCGTTCTATGTATCGGGCCAGATGCTGAGCGAGGACTATTACGTCGCTAACAAGCTGATGAAGGGTTTCATCGGCTCGGCAAATATCGATACCAATTCGCGTTTGTGTATGTCGTCGACCGTGGCAGGGCACAAACGCGCCTTTGGCACCGATACGGTGCCGGGCACCTATGAGGACCTTGATAACGCCGATCTGATTGTTCTGACCGGTTCGAACCTCGCTTGGTGTCATCCGGTTCTGTACCAACGCATTCTGGCCGCGCGGAAATCCCGTGGCACCAAACTGGTGGTCATTGATCCCCGTCGCACGGCAAGCTGCGATGGCGCGGATTTGCACCTTGCTTTGCGGGCGGGCAGCGACGTCGCGCTGTTCAATGCCTTGCTGGTGGAAATTGACCGGCGCGGGCTTTTGGACCGCGCTTATATCGACGCCTATGTCAGCGGCGCCGATGACGCGATTGCAGCGGCCAAGGCCAGCGATCCGGCGATCACAGGCCTGTCCGATGGCGATCTGAAGACATTCTTCGATCTCTGGATCGGGACGGAAAAGGTCGTGACCATTTTCAGTCAGGGCGTGAACCAGTCTTCGTCCGGCACAGATAAGGTCAATGCGATCCTGAACTGCCATCTTGCCACTGGCCGTATCGGTCGGCTTGGCATGGGGCCGTTTTCTGTAACGGGACAACCCAATGCGATGGGCGGGCGCGAAGTGGGTGGTCTGGCCAATATGCTGGCCTGTCACCTTGATCTGGAAAACGCCGACCACCGCGAGGCCGTGCAGGGGTTCTGGGCGTCGCCTGCGATGCCCGATAAGGCCGGTTTGAAAGCGGTCGATATGTTCCGCGCCTTGGGCGAAGGCCGGATCAAGGCGCTGTGGGTGATCCATTCGAACCCTGCCGTGACCCTGCCGGATGCCGACCGCGTGCGCGGTGCTGTTGAAGGCTGCGATTTTGTTGTGGTCAGCGATATCACCGAACGCACCGACACGGCGCGTGGCGCGGATGTGTTGCTGCCTGCGGCGGCATGGGCCGAAAAATCCGGCACGGTCACAAACTCTGATCGTACCGTATCGCGGCAGCGCGCGGTTCTGGCCGCGCCGGGGGTTGCCCAGCCTGATTGGTGGATTTTGGCCGAAGTTGCAAAACGCATGGGCTTTGACGGTTTCGACTGGACCAGCCCGGCCGAGATTTTCCGCGAATATGCGACGCTGTCGGGCATCGCCGGTTCGTTCGGCCGCGACTTTGATATCTCGGATTTCAAGGACATTTCCGACGCCGACTATGGCACGCTGTCGCCATTCCGCTGGCCCCAAAGCGCGGCAAAGCAGGGTGGCCGGTTCTTTGCTGACGGTGGTTTCTACCACGCGGATGGCAAGGCCAAGATGCTGGCGCTGACGCCGCGCGATCCTGCGTCTATGCCGGATGAGAAGCGCCCGTTCAGGCTGAACACGGGGCGTCTGCGCGATCAGTGGCACACTATGACGCGGACAGCTCTTAGCCCGCGACTGTCGGCGCATCTGCCCGAACCCTTTGTGGATATGCACCCCAAGGACGCGGATCGACTGGGCCTGAAGCCCGCAGACCTTGTGCGGCTGACAAGTCCGCACGGAACCTCGGTCTTGCGGTTGCGGCGCACCACAGATGTCGCGCCGGGGGATTTGTTTGTTCCGATGCACTGGACGGGCGAAACGGCCCCCTCGGCACGGATTGATGCGCTGGTCGCACCCGTGACCGACCCGATTTCGGGGCAGCCGGAAAGCAAGGCCAGCACCGTCGCGGCCGAAGCGTTTCCTGCGAAATGGTATGGATTTGCGATCTCGGCCACGTCGTTTGATCCGGACTGTTCCTATTGGGCGCGGGCGCGGACTGGTCAGGGCTGGCGTGCGGAACTGGCCGGCGACACGATCCCCGATGATTGGGAAGCCTACGCACGTTCGCTGCTGAAACAGCCCGAGACCTCTGCTCAGGTTCTGAAGGATCCGAAACGGGGCACCTTCCGGATTGCGTTCTATCAGGACGAAATCCTGATCGCAGCGCTTTATGTTGGCCCTGAGCCTGTGGACCTGATGCGCGATTTCCTTGCGGGATTGCCGGGCACAGAAACGCTTTGGGCGCTGGCAGGCAAGGCGCGGGGCGATATGCCCGATCCCGGTCCGGTGGTTTGTTCCTGCTTTGCGGTTGGTCGCAACACCATTCTGCGCGAGATCGAGGAAAAGGGCCTGACCACGGTTGAGGAAATCGGTGCCTGCCTGTCAGCGGGCACCAATTGCGGGTCGTGCAAGTCGGAATTGGCGGGGCTTTTGGCCGCGGTCGAGGTCAGCGAACCAGCAGAGTGATCAGCAAGACAGCCGCCACACTGGTGGCTGTCAGTGCCCATGTGCGCCAGAAGTTGCGGCCCCCGCGCTGCAACAGCGGCACAAAGTCACCTCCTGCGGCTGCTTCGGCACGTGCGCTGCGCAGTTCACCCAGAAATTCTGTCATCACCTGCGGGCGTTCTTTGGGTTCGAAATCAATGGCACGCAAAATGGCGGCACTTGCGGTTTTTGGCAAATCAGGGCGCGCGTCGGTCAGCGGTTTCGGCACCCAGTCTTTTTGGTTCACGGACAGGCGATTGCCACGTTTTTCATGATCGAAAGGCACCTTGCCGGTCAGCATTTCAAAGGCGATCACGCCGATTGAAAACAGATCCGACAGGTTGGACGCGGGTTTTCCGGCCAACACTTCGGGGGCGATGTAGTTCAGTGACCCTTCCGGAAGGTCTTCGTCGGAACCAGCAAGAAGACCCTTGAAGCCAGCGACCTGAACCGATCCGAAATCGATGATTTTCGCGGTGCCATCCGCAAGGATCATGACGTTCTCAGGCTTCAGATCGCGGTGCACCATGCGCAGGCGATGAAACACCCGCACGGCGGAAACGAGCGATGTCAGGACAGGCAGCACATCGCGCAAACGGGGCGTCGGATGCCGCGTGATCCAATCGCGCAGGGTTTCGCCTTCGACCCATTCGGCAACGAAATAAAGAAAACTTGTGTCTTCATGCGGCAGGATTTTCATCACTTGAGGATGTGAAATCTTGCGCCCGACCCATTGTTCGAGGGTGAAGCCTTCAAGGTACTGAAGCGTTTCGGCAAAGTTGCGGGACGGGGCCTTAAGCACATATTCGCCATCGGGCTTATCTGCGCGACGCACCTTGTAGACATGGCTGCGGGTCGAGGCGTGCAGCACTTCTGTTACCTGCCACCCGTCGATCCGGTTTCCCGGCTTCATGACCGGCGGAATGACCAGATCGGTCAAACGGCGGTGCGCTTCGGTCACGCTTTCCGAGGGTAGGGATTCAACCGCCATCAGCATCGCAGACACGTTATCGTCACTGCCCGCCGCAAGCGCTGCGTCGCACAGGGCGCGGGCCGCTTTTTCCAGATCGCGTTGCGTTTTCAGGGGCGCTGACAACTGTTCGAGCAGGGCGTGTTCGGGCAGGGCGCTGTGGACCCCGTCGGACAGCAGGATAAACACATCCCCTGTGGCCATTTCGTGTTCGGCGTAATCCACATTCAGGCGTTGATCGATGCCAAGCGCCCGTGTCAGGACCTCTTTTTCGCCCATGTACATGCTGGTGTGGTCGGTGGTCAGACACTTCAGACGACCGTTCCGCAGCAACAGACAGCGCGTGTCGCCCACATGCACGATATGCGCCGTGGTCGATTTGGCGATCATAGCGGTAAAGGTGGTAACCTGTCCCTCGGCTTCGGGCGAACCGCTGCGGTTCTGCGCGTAGAAGAAGGTGTTCAGCGCCTGAATAAGACGCCCCGAACAATCCGCCACTGTCCAGCTTTCGGGGGCCGAATAGTAGTCCTGCGCGAACTGCATCACCGACGTTTGCGCGGCCTTCCATGAATTGCGGCCGGTGCTGATGCCATCGGCAATACAGATCATCGCGCCGCGGGCGTGAAGTTCATAAAGGCTTTCCGGAATGCGGCCCGAAATCGCGTCGTCATTGCGTGGTTTGACGCCTGCAGCAGAATAACCCCCCATCGCGGCCTTAAGCGGATGGGTCGGGAACTGACCTTTGACCAGCGGCTGTTCTGAATTTGCAGGCATCGTCTTCCTCATGACGCACGAAAAGGCGGGACATGCCCGCCTGATCGTTTTCAACCGATTCCGGTCTGGTTAGGTCACTTTGATCATGGTGACCGCGCCGTCCTCGTCAACCTCGGCGATCTCGCCCGAGGGTTCTTCAAGGAAGAGCAGGGTGATGAAGCCCAAGACGGCTGTACCGGCGATGACCATGAAGAAGGTCGAGGCGTCCACCACCGAATAGATGATCAGGTAAATCACCGCGCCAACATTGCCGTAGGCACCGGTCATGCCTGCGATCTGGCCTGTCAGTGACCGTTTGATCAGCGGGACCACAGCGAACACCGCGCCTTCACCGGCCTGTACAAAGAACGAACAGGCCATGGCTGCAACAACCGCCAGCCAGATCGGCCATGCAGCATCGACGACGCCCATCAGAGCATAGCCAAGCGCGAGGCCCGCGGTCAGGATCAGCAGTGTCTTTTTGCGGCCGAACCGGTCGGAAATCCAACCGCCACCGGGGCGCGACATCAGGTTCATAAAGGCGTAGGCCGAGGCCACCATACCCGCGACAACAGGCGTGAGGTCGAAGGTTTCCAGGAAGAACAGCGGCAGCATAGACACAACAGCCAGTTCCGAGCCGAAGGTGGCGAAGTACAGGATGTTCAGGATGGCGACCTGCTTGAATTTGTAGCGCTGGAATTCAGGGACTTCTTCGGTCAGGACATTGCGGTTGGCGCGCACGGCCAGCATCGAGTCATAGAGGTACAGAAGAAGCAGGCCGAAATAGACAACGTTCGTCGTCATGGGTGTGAAGATGCCGACGTTCTTCAGGCGCCATGCCAGTGCACCCAAAGCGATGTACAGCGGCACTTTCATGACCAGCAGGAAGAACAGATCGCCTTTCGACGTGACCTCCATCGCGGTGGCGTTCTTCGGGCGGAAATACTTGGACCCTTTCGGCACGTCCTGAACGCTTGCGTAGTAGATAAAGCCGAACACAAGCGCCATTGCGCCGGTCAGACCGATCGCCCAACGCCAGCCGTCTTCACCGCCGAACCAAAGTGCGATGGTAGGCAGGGTGAAGGCCGCAGCCGCCGAACCGAAGTTGCCCCAGCCGCCATAGATGCCTTCTGCGGTGCCCAGTTCGTTGGCGGGGAACCATTCCGAAACCATCCGGATGCCGATCACGAAACCGGCCCCGATGAAGCCAAGCGCGAAACGGGCCAGCGCCAGTTGGGTAAAGTTTTCAGCGACAGCAAAGATAAAGCAGGGGATCGACGCCAGAATAAGCAGCGCCGAATAAACGCGACGGGGGCCATATTGGTCGGTCAGCATGCCGATGATGATCCGCGCCGGAATGGTCAGCGCGACGTTCAGGATCAGTAGTGTGGTGATCTGCGGCTTGGTCAGGCCAAGGCTTTCTTTGATTGCGCCCAGCATCGGGGCAAGGTTGAACCAGACCACGAAGGTCAGGAAGAAAGCGAACCAAGTGAGATGAAGGATTTTCATCTTCCCCGAGAACGAGAAGATATTAAAATTGCTCGAGGACATGACGGTCTCCAAAGTCTTCCGTCGCGCCATGCGACGGGTCGCTGAGCGATTGGATCATGTCTTGGTCGAATGCAT
The DNA here is from genome assembly GCA_950096585.1 of Thalassococcus halodurans. Taxonomy (GTDB): domain Bacteria; phylum Pseudomonadota; class Alphaproteobacteria; order Rhodobacterales; family Rhodobacteraceae; genus Thalassococcus; species Thalassococcus halodurans_A. Next base: position 16,570 of record CATNDK010000007.1, read on the forward strand.
GCATTTTATACGTAGTGCGGCGAATGGCGGCGTGTTTTTGGGCGTGCGCTTAAAAAATGGGCGCTATGGTGGGAAGGGTTTGAATGTTTGGGCATTCTGCAAAATTTGCAATTCGGTGATCTTGGGCATTCGTGACGGCTTTGTCTTTTGGGATGGTTGCCCTGTTCCGGCGGTCGGGCTAGGTTTGCCGCCCAAGCCTCAGGGGATCTCGCGTGCTGGACCAGACGCCTAAAAAATCCGACGACATCGCCCATCAACTTGCCAGTCGCATTGTGCGCTGCGAGGTGTCGCCGGGTGAAAAACTGCGTCAGGATCTGGTCGCCCGCGAATTCGGTGTCAGTCAGGTAACGGTCCGCGAGGCGTTTCTGCGCTTGGAAGGTCAGGGCCTTGTGTTCAGCTTGCCCCGTCGCGGGACCTGCGTTGCGTCAATGTGAGTGAAGACGGCTGAAGAATTGAAGGTGATGCGCGTGGCGTTAGAGCCTGTCGCGTTGGAACGCTCGGTGCCGAACCTGACACCTGAACAGGTGCAAGATATCGAAGACGCGCAAGACGCCTGCGACTTCGCCGAAACGGTCGAGGATTGGGAAGACGCGAACCGGCGCTTCCATCTTGCGGTGATCGCCGGATGCGACATGCCGCGATTGGTGGCCGAGATCGCTGAGCTGCAGGTGTTGTATTCGTGGCACTACAATATGCACTACGCAGACCGCTGGAAAAAACGCGCCGACCGGGACCATGCGGCGATCCTTGCAGCAATCAAGGAAGGCGACGCTGCCACAGCGCGTATCGTGATGCAGCGGCATCTATCCCGTCTGTCCTGAGACGTGAATTAGGTTAACATAAGATAGATTATCGGATGTTCGTAGTATCCGCTCAATCTGCCTCCAACCCCGCCAAAAGCTTCATATGCCATGCCAAAGCGTGGTTCGAACTTAGAACCGGCATATTCAGGTCGAGCATCAGTGGTTGCAAGATATCCAGCGTGCGCAGGTTTGTGCAGGACAGGAAAATAGCGTCGCAGCCACCCTCTTGGGCGAGATGGCGGGCTGCTTTGGCGATGGATGTCGGGGTTATACGCGCGACCTGCGCTTCGATCTCTTCTCCGAACGACAGCCTTTGCGACACTGTGATGCCGCGTTCGGTGAAGGCATCACATAAGGGGCCAGAGACACTGTCGACATAGGGGGAAACGACCCCGATGCTGCCCACGCCTAAGGCTTTCATCTGGGCCACAGCGGCGGTCAGCGGGTTGGTGACATGCTGCGCTGTGCTGTTTTGACGGACCAGGTCTGTCACGCGGTCTTCTCCTATTAACGCCGTGCCCGAGGTGCAGGCATAGCCCACCACCGATAACGGTCCGCCGGACGGCAGAAGCGCCGCAGAGGTCGCAAGATTGTCAGCCATATGCGCAATGCTTTCCGGTGACAGCGTATCGCCGGACTGAACGCGCGACACGTAAAGCCGCGCCGTATCGGGCGGGATCATGCGGTGGAACTCTGGTTCCAGTGTTTCATCCACGCGCAGCGCGATCAGGCCCAATGCGGGTAAATCAGGCTCGGATGTTTCGTATGGAACCTTGGTCATGTCCCCTACTCCGCCAATGTCATCAGGGTTTGCGGCGCGCGGGTGGTCAGCAACTCTGGTCCTTCATCGCGCAGCACAATGTTTTCTTCGTGCACCAGAATGCGGTCCCCTTCTACCACAGCGCCCGGTTCCAGTGTCAGCACCATTCCGCTGCGCAGTTCTGTGTCGTCCAGAGGGGTCAGCGATGGCCATTCGGTCAGCGTGATGCCCAACCCATGACCAAAGCGACCGCCTAGGGGTGTAGCCCCCCTGCTGGTCAGGCCGTTGTTCAGGATGGCCCACAAATCGCGGGCGGTCATGCCCGGACGCAGCTGTTCCAAAGCGTCCTGCGTCGCGTGCCAAAGCGCGTCGTGGCAGCGGGCGGTGGCGGCGTTGGGTGTGCCGATGGCAAAGTTCCGGTCAAAGTCGCAGAAATACCCGTCTTTTACAGCACCTGTGTCGAGCATCAAAATGTCGCCCTTCGCCAAAGGCGTCGCTGGCGCGGGCGAGATCACGTCGCCATAGCCCCCCTGCCCTGCGCCGCCAGCCACGTAGCTGACCCAATCCGCGCCTTCGGCCAGCAAAGCGATCTGGAAGTCGCGGAAGATGGCGTCGATGCCTTTGCCTTCCATGGCGAATTCGGGCACGCAGGCAAAGGCGCGGTCGGCAATCTGGCAGATGTCGTGGATTTTGGTGATCTCGGAGTCTGATTTGATCTCGCGCACCCGTTGGATCACGTCGGTGCCGTCTATGAACTGACGCGGCGCGATGTCGTGCTGCACTGCGTGGTAGTCGGCCAAGGGCATCCGTAGGTGCGTTTCCAACCCCATGGGCGTGGCGATCCGCCCTGTTTCGGGAGTGACCTCGCGAAGGGTGTCGGACAGCAAGGTAACCCCGTCATCACGCGGGTCCGGTGCGTTCCATGTGCGGATGTCGGGCATCCATGTGCGCCCCATCAGATCTGCGCCGATGGACGGGATGACGGCAATCGGGTCGCCCCGCGCGGGGACAATGACGAACCACGGGCGTGCGGGGCTTTCCCAGAAGCGGGTTAGAAAACCGGTGGTGTAAAAAATGTCTGCTGCGGATGTGAGCAGCAGAGCGTCGCAGTCTTTCGCGGCCAGTTGTGCCTGCAAGCGCGCGATGCGCTGGCGGTATTCGCTGGCCGGAAAGATCAACGACCTGTCAGACATTCTCGGGCCCTTCGCTGAGGAATGTCAGCACCCGCGCATCCGGTGGCAGGTTCAAGCCCGCCAGCAAGGCCGCGAGCCCTGCCCCGCCGGATGGTGTCGTCTCGAACCCATGCTCGGCAAGTGTGGGCATCGCGTCTTTGGCTTCGCCTTCGCTGATAAGCGTGAACTGGTCGGCATCGCGCGACAGTCCGGCCAAAGCGATGACAGAGGCCGTTTTGCAATCCAACCGCCCCATCGATGATACAGGGCCCGTCGTGTCCACCAGTTTGCCCTGCCGGATGCTTTCATAAAGCGCGGGCGCGGCGTCGGGTTCGACGACGATGATCCGGGGGGCGGCGCCCCATGTCTTGCGGGCATGGGCGGCTACGGCCCCAGCCAAACCACCGACGCCAGCTTGCAACAGGATATGCGTGGGTGGTTCGGGGATGTCCTGTGCCGCTTCGTCCGCCATTTGAACGTAGCCTTCCATCACGCGCAGTGGCAGTTCGAAATAGCCTTCCCAGCTACTGTCAGACAGCAGCGTCCAGCCCTTGTCCTCGGCGGCCTTGGCGGCGGCGGTCATGCTGGCCTCGTAGTCGTCGCCTTCGATGACGACATCGGCCCCGAAAGACTTAAGGCGGTCGGCAAAGGCGGCGGGAACGGTTTTGGACAGGTAGATCACCGCCTTGGCCCCGAACACGCGCGCCCCTGCAGCGACGGACAGGCCGTGGTTGCCCGCGCTGGCGGTGACAAAGACCTGCCCGTTCAGGGCGGTTGACCAGTCATCGGGCTCGGTAGCAGCCGCTTCGCGGGCAATGGCATGGGCCGCGCCAAGCGCCTTGAAGCTGCCCAACCCCATGCGGCTGCGTTCATCCTTGATCCAGACATTTGCCACGCCTGCCAGTTTAGCTAGCTCAGGGCTTTGGGTCAGTGGTGTGGGCTGATGGGCAGGGCATTGCGCCAGCAGGGCGGCCACGTCATCGGCATGATCAATCGGGTGGATCGCTTCGGGCAAAAATCCTTTGCCGCGCCACGGGTTTTGCAAGTGCTGGGGCATGACATACCTGACTGCTGACTTCTGTTTCGCCATTAGGATCAGGCAGTCGCGGTCTGGTAAAGAAAATTCGGGATAAACTGGCGGAAATTCTGATGTGTTCAGAAACTTCCTAATGTGCTGCCTAGAAAAAGAACCGCGACCAGCGCGATCAGCGGACACAGAACAGCCACAACAAAGATATCGAAGTAGGCATGCCTGTGCGTCAGCCCGCAGATCGACAAAAGCGTCACCACCGCCCCGTTGTGCGGCAGTGCATCAAGACCGCCAGTCGCGATCGATGTGACGCGGTGCAGTAAGGCAGGGTCAATCCCGTGCTGTTGCCCGAGTTCAAGATAGGTCGCGCCGAGTGTGTTTAACGCAATGCTCATTCCGCCCGAGGCCGATCCGGTGATGCCGGCCAATGCATTGACGGCCAGCGACAGGGAAATCAGCGGGTTTTCAGGGAACAGATCAAGCAAAGCAAGGCGAACGGTATCAAAGCCAGAAAGCGATGCGATTACTGTTCCAAAGCCCACAAGCGAGGCTGTGCTTGCAATGGGAAGAAGCGCGTTTTGCGCTCCTTCTGACAGCGATTGTTTCAGAGATGTCAGGCGTTTCGCTTGCAGTAAAATGATGACAAGGCAGGCCGCCGCAAGCGCAACAAGAATGGCCCATATGCCAGAGACTGACGCGACGGTCGTGGCCCCATAAGTCGGGGACGCAAGGTAATCCGTGTCGGCCAGCGGCAGGACCACATAGACCATCAGTGCGTTCCCCAGCAGCACGACGATGATGGGCAGAAACCCAATGGCCCAGTGAAGGGTCCGGACGGACGCCGCGCCGCTGGAAAGATCGGTTGGCTTGGGGTTTGACGTCAGTTCGGCGACTGATGTGTCGTGTTTGCGGCTTCGGATTTGAAGCCACGCCATGCCGAAGCCCAACATGATCACGCTTGCGATCATCCCCAGACCGGGCGCGGCGTACAGCGTTGTGTCGAAATAGGGCATCGGGATCGCGTTCTGGATCGCAGGCGATCCGGGCATCGCGGTCATGGTAAAGGTGAACGACCCAAGCGCGATGGCGGCAGGAATGAACCGGTCCGCTGTGCCGCTTTCTTTGAACAACTGGCGGGCGATGGGATAGACCGCGAAGGCCACGACAAACAACGATACCCCGCCATAAGTTAGCACCGCACAGGCCAGTACCACCGAATAGATCGCGCGTTTCGGCCCCAGAAATCGCGCAGCGGCCTGGGCAATGGCGGCGGCAGAGCCAGAGTCCTCCATCAGCTTTCCGAAGACCGCACCGAACAGGAAGATCGGGAAATACACGACAAGGAACCCGCCAAGCCCTGACATGAAAATCTGGGTGTAGGTTCCGAGTGGTGGTCCACCGCTAAACACAGCAGCAAGGATCGCCAGAAGCGGTGCCAGAATAAGGATGCTGTGGCCGCGGTAGGACAGATAAATCAGCAGTCCAAGCGAGGCCGCAATGCCAAATAAGCTCATGTTAAAATGCTATCTCTGGGTCGGGCGCATGTCTAGGAACGCAGCCTAGACAGAGCGTCGCAGGGGAGTAGTTTGTATCGGCGCTTAGGAAACAGGCAGGTTCGCCCCGCCGAAATCATGGCGGCGGGCTATTGCGTCCATTCCAAGGGGTCGAGCCGCAAGAGCTTGGACAGTTCGGCGTAGACCTGAGGCTCTTCTTTTTTGAAGCGTTCGGGCTTTTCGAAAAAGGTCTCGATCGCGACGGCAAAGAACTCTTGATGGTTTTCCGCGCCGTAAGGATCCATCGCGGTTTTGCGGCCGCGTTCGGTGTTGGCGACGTGGCGGTCGAATGCATCCAGAAAGACGCGTTCCCAACGGGTAAATGTTTGGTCTTTACCTAGGATCGGAACGCCGTTGGTGTGGCCTGTCAGATCGTCCAATTGATGGGCGAATTCATGGAAGACCACGTTGTGTCCGTCCCTGCCATTTGCGGCCCCCTGAACAACACAGTCCCATGACAGGATCACCGGCCCTCGTGACCAGCTTTCACCGGATCGGGTCTCGTTCACCTCGGTCACGACATAGCCGTCGTGATGGGCCTGTTTGGCGCGGAACGCACCGGGATAGACCATCACGTTGGTCAGATGGTCGAACCATGTATCGGTGTTAATCACCAGAATGCAGGCTTGGGCGGCGATAGACAGTTCGATTTCTTCGGTGATCTCAAGGCCGTTGTAGCCGTAGAAGTCGAACTCGCTCAGGAACAGGTTGATCTTGCCTTCCAGCTTTTGTTGCAGGTGGTCGGGCAAGGTGCGGACCAAGGGTACCTGTTCATGCACAATGGCCCTTTCATGATCTGTCAGCGGGGTGGCCAGCCAGTCTTTTCGCAACTGCGCTTTGGCCCTGCGCCGATAGAACCAGTAACCAAGTCCGAGAATGACAATCGTTAAGACAAGAATGGGCATGCGCGTGGTCGTTTGTAAGGCGGTGAACTGCCCTACAACCTATGCCTGCAGGGCAGGTTTTACCACCTGCCCTGCCCAGTTTCGTACGAACCGTTACGCCAAGGCCGCCGCGACGGCCGAGGATAGCGGCGTCGCGGGGCGGCCGATCAGGCGTTCCAGTGTCCCGCTTTCATCTGTCAGCCATCCGTTCTGCGCCTGTGCATCGGCGTCTGCGATGACGGTCGCCAAGGCATCAGGCAGTTGGAAGCTGATCAGGATGTCTTTGTAGGCGGCTTCGGGCAGATCGTTGTAGGGAATGTCCTTACCGGTTTGTTTGGACAATTCTGCCGCCAGATCGGACAGGGTAAAGGCGGTGCCACCCAGTTCGTAGATCTGACCTTCGTGCCCCTCGCCTGCGGCTACGGCAGCCAATGCTTCGGCGTAGTCCTGACGGGTGGCTGGGGTGACTTTGGCGTCACCGGCAGAGCCGATCAGCGCGCCGGCCTCGATGGCGGCGGGCAGCGATCCGGTCCAGTTTTCAGTGTACCAGCCGTTGCGCAGGAAGGTGTAGGGAATGCCGGATGCTTTGATCGCGCCCTCTGTCACCTTGTGATCCTGCGCGATGATCATGGGGGAGACGTCGGCCTTCAGGATCGAGGTGTAGATCAGGTGTTTCACACCTGCTTCCTTGGCGGCGTTGATCACGTTCTGATGCTGGCCCGCGCGGTCGTCGAAGTCGCTAGAGGAAATCAGAACCAGACGGTCGATGCCTTGCAGCGCGGCGGTCAGGGTTTCGGGCTTATGGTAATCAGCTTCCCGCGCCTCGACGCCCAGATCGGCGACTTTGGACGGGTCGCGCACCAAGGCAACGATATCCCCTGCGTCCACGCGTGTTTTCAGGTTTTCGATAGCAAGGCGACCCAGTTGGCCGCTGGCCCCTGTGATGGCGATTTTCATTGTTGTTGTCCTTTTGGTGTTTCATTGACAACAGTCCATCTACTGCCTAACTAACAAAAAGGAAGTACATACAAAAATGTAAGTATGGAAAAAGTCATGGATACGCTGGAAAAAGTTTTCGAACCCGATGTGTTAAGCGCGAATTGCCCGTCGCGGACGCTGTTCAATCATGTCACCAGCCGCTGGGGCGTGTTGGTGTTGATTGCGCTGCAGAACGACACGATGCGGTTCAGCGAATTGCGCCGCAAGATCGAAGGCGTCAGCGAACGGATGTTGTCGCAGACGCTTAAGCTGTTGGAAGAAGATGGGTTTGTAGACCGCAAGGCGTTTGATGTTGTGCCGCCGCACGTCGAATACAGCCTGACCCCGTTCGGACAGGAAGTGTCCAAACGGGTCAGGGAACTTGCATCGTGGATCGAAGGAAACCTTGGCGATATCCTTGCGGCGAAACAGCCCTGAGGATCAGAGGTTTTTGGTCAGACGGTCGATGGCAACCAGACCGCGCAGCACGCGTTCCAGATCATCGACGGGCACCATGTTCGGGCCGTCGCAGGGCGCTGTGTCAGGTGCTTCGTGCGTTTCCATAAACACCGCCGCCGCACCAACGGCAAGCGCCGCACGGGCCAGCGGTTCAACGAATTCGCGCTGACCGTCGGTTGAGGTGCCCTTGCCGCCGGGCAGTTGCACCGAATGCGTCGCATCCATCACCACCGGATAGCCCGTCTGCGCCATGATCGGCAGCGACCGCATGTCAGAGACCAGCATATTATAGCCAAACGACGTCCCGCGCTCACAAAGCATGATGTTTTCGTTGCCGGTGGATGCGATTTTATCGGCGACGTTTGTCATATCCCACGGGGCAAGGAACTGGCCCTTTTTCACGTTCAGCGGCTTGCCGGTTTCGCCCGCAGCCAGCAGCAGATCGGTCTGGCGGCACAGGAACGCAGGGATTTGCAGGACGTCCACGGCCTCGGCCACGGTGGCGCATTGGTCTGCGTTGTGGATGTCGGTCAGGACCGGCACGCCGAATTCTTCGCGGATTTTCGACAGGATCGACAGGCCTTCATCCATGCCGACACCGCGTGCGGCGTTCAGCGACGACCGGTTCGCTTTGTCGAAACTGGATTTATAGATCCAGCGCACGCCAGCAGCATCCGCCGCTTTGGCGATCTTTTCGGCCATCATGCGGGCGTGGTCCAACCCTTCGATCTGGCAGGGCCCTGCGATCAGGGTAAAGGCGGCGTCGTTCGCGACATTGATATCGCCGATCTTGACGGTTTTCATGACAGTCCTTCCTGCTTCAGAACGGCTTCGATCCGCTCGACATCGATGGGGTTGTTCAGTTCCCAGAACACGCGGCCACGGCCTTCGACCGGCACGCAGGTGATGGGCCAGCCGTTTTCCAGAAAGCGCAGCTGTTCCAGCCCTTCGGCCTTTTCCAACGGGCCTTCGGGCCATGATCCGTACGCGGCCAGCGCCTTTGGGCGGTAGGCGTAAACGCCCACGTGGTGCCAGACCTCGGGCGGATTATCGAGTGATCCGACGTAAGGCAGCACCTCTTTCGAGAAATAGAGCGCTTTGCCATCGGGGCGGATGGCGGCGGTGGTGCCCCCTACCCGACTGTTCAGGCGGTCGGTCACGAAATTGGTCAGCGTTTCCTTGTCACAACGCAGAACGGGCGTGGCCATCTGCACATCTTCATCGGCGGCGACAGCGGCCAGCAGGTCTTCGACAAACCAAGCGGGCGTCAGGGGCGCGTCGCCCTGCAGGTTCACAACCACATCAGGCTGATCATCCAGTTGCGCCAGACCTTCGGCACAGCGTTCGGTGCCATTGCGCGCGTCAGATGAGGTCATCAGAACATCGGCGCCAAAGGCCACCGACGCGTCGCGGATACGGTCGTCATCTGTCAGGACATAGACGGCATCGACGCCGTCAACGGCTTTGGCCGCTTCCCAAGACCGCTGGATCAGGCTTTTCTTGACGCCATCCGCGCCTGTCAGTTCGACCAGTGGTTTGCCGGGATAGCGCGAAGATGCGTAGCGCGCGGGGATAAAGATTACCGATTTCATGCAACACCTGCCCGAAGCGCGTCATGGATGTGGATCAGACCGCACAGGCGGTTGTCGTGATCCACAGCAAAAAGCGCGCTGATTTTCTTGTCATTCATGATGCCCAGTGCTTCGACCAGCAGGACATCGGGTTCAATTGTACTTGGGTTCGAGGTGGCCACGTCGCGGGCTTTACACTCCATCAACCCGTTCAGATTTCGACGCAAGTCACCGTCGGTGATGATGCCGACCAGTTTGCCATTCTCGACCACAGCGGCGACGCCAAAGCCCTTCTGGCTCATGACCACCAGCGTTTCGCCCATGTCTGTGTCGGGGCTGACGATGGGAAGCTCGTCATCCTTGTGCATCACCGCCGACACCTTCAGCAGCTGCGCGCCCAAAGTGCCACCCGGATGGAAGACGCGATAGGCATCACGGTCAAAGCCGCGTGCCTCCATCAGCGCGACCGACAGCGCGTCGCCAAGCGCCATGGTCAGCGTGGTCGATGTGGTGGGCGCCATGCCGATGGCACAGGCCTCAGGAGCATCAGGCAAAGGCAAGGTGTAATCCGCCTGCGCGGCCAAAGTGCTTTCCGCGTTCTTGGTGATAGCCACCATCGGGATCGAAAACCGGCGGGTGTGGGCGATGATATCGGCCAGTTCCTTGGTCTCGCCCGAGTTGGAAATCAGGATCACCGCATCGTCACGGGTGACCATGCCCAGATCGCCATGGGATGCCTCGCCCGGATGGACGAACTGCGCGGGCGTGCCGGTCGAGGCTAGGGTCGCGGCGATTTTCGCGCCCACATGGCCGGATTTGCCCATGCCCGATACGATCACACGGCCCTTCAGGTTCAGGAACAGATCGACGACCGCATCGAACTGGTCCGACAGTTCGGCGATCATACGATCCAGCGCATCGCGTTCGGTTTCCAGAACACGGCGGGCGATTTGGGACGGCGTGGATGTCATTGGCATCATTCCGGTTTGCGTTTTCTGGGTCATATCCCGCCTATTTGCTGCTGTCCAACCCGCCCGTGCGTTGACAGCGATTGTCTGCTACAGCATGACACCCTTTAAACAGTACAAGAAGGCATGAGCATATGAAGATTGCGATGATCGGCACCGGCTATGTTGGGTTGGTTTCGGGGGTTTGCTTTTCCGATTTCGGACATGAGGTTGTCTGCGTCGATAAAGACCCGCGCAAGATTGAGATGCTCGAACGTGGCGAAGTGCCGATCTATGAGCCCGGTCTTGACCTTCTGATGGCGAAAAACGTCGATGCGGGGCGTTTGACCTTTACGCTCGATCTGCCCGAGGCGATCAAGGACGCGGATGCGGTGTTCATTGCCGTGGGTACACCCACTCGTCGTGGCGATGGCCATGCGGACCTGACCTATGTGATGGCTGCGGCCGAAGAGATCGCGAAGGCGGCAGATCATTACATGGTCATCGTCACCAAATCGACGGTTCCTGTCGGGACCAACGCCAAGGTGCGTGATGTTGTTGCAGCGGCGAACCCCGATCTGGATTTCGACGTGGCCTCGAACCCAGAATTCCTGCGCGAAGGCGCGGCAATTGATGATTTCATGAAGCCTGATCGCGTAGTGGTGGGCGTTGAAACTGATCGCGCGGCGCAGGTGATGGCCGATATCTATCGCCCGCTGTACTTGCGTGATTTCCCGATTGTGACCACCGATCTGGAAAGCGCCGAGATGATCAAATACGCCGCCAACGCGTTTCTGGCGACCAAGATCACCTTCATCAACGAAATCGCGGCCCTTTGCGAAAAGGTCGGCGCGGATGTGAAACAGGTGTCCAAGGGTATGGGTCTGGACGGACGCATCGGCAATAAGTTCCTGCACGCAGGTCCGGGCTATGGCGGTTCGTGCTTCCCCAAAGACACCAAGGCGCTGGCACGCATTGGTCAGGATCATGCCAGCCCCATGGTCATCACCGAGGCGGTGATCAAGATCAACGAAGACGTCAAACGCCGCATGTTCGATAAGCTGCTTGATCTGGTCGGCGGATCGTTCAACGGAAAAACCGTGGCCGTTCTGGGTGTGACGTTCAAACCCAACACAGATGATATGCGCGATGCGCCGTCACTTACGATTGTGCCTGCTATGGTGGGTGCCGGTGCCGAAGTGCGCGTGACCGACCCGCAAGGCAAACGCGAAGGCGAAGCCCTTTTGCCGGGTGTCCAGTGGTACGATGACCCCTATGCCGCGGCCAAAGATGCCGATCTGTTGGTGATCCTGACCGAGTGGAACGAATTCCGTGCGCTTGATCTGAAACGGGTCAGCGCCAGCATGAACGACGCCCGCCTTGCTGACCTGCGCAACATCTATTCTTCGCGCGATGCGAAAGATGCCGGATTTGTTGCCTATGACAGCATCGGACGCGCGGGTTTCGGCATATAGTTTGCATAACCATCACATGCCGTTTCGGCATGCCGTTATTCAAAAGGTAGCCTTTTTCCGCCATTAGACTCTCGCGCTTTCTAGGACCGAAAACATGCCCATACGTTTTAGTAACTCGATTTTCCAAAGCTGGATAATAAATTTGTCCGGCGACAATCGTACGGTCGATCCTGAGTTGTCGCGCACATTGACCCCGACACAGGAAGTTGGGCAAACCATTGGGACGTCGTACGAAATTCTGGTGGGTGACACCGTTAACAGTTCCATCGAAACCGGTGGTGATCAGGATTGGTATGCGGTCGAACTAACGGCAGGGCAATACATTCAGGTCGACCTCGGCAACGGAACGCTCGAAGACAGCTATCTGACGATTTATGACTCGAACGGAAATGTCTTGGCTCAGGATGACGACTCGGGAACCAATCTGTGGGCGTCGACAAGCTACTACTCTGACACCAACCAGACCGTGTATATCGCTGCGCGCGGTTATGACTCGTCCTACGTGGGTACGTACCAACTGACCGTTGAAGAGGTTTCTTTTTCTGACGTTGATCTTTTGGCAACCTTGGATTGGGGCACATCACTGTCGTCGAACACCATCACGGTCTACTTCGCACCAAGCGGTTACACCGAAGACGGTTTCACATCTGAGGGCGTGAACAGTTACGAACGCCAGCAGTTCCTAGAGTCGCTGGAACTGATGTCACAAGTGGCGGATGTTACTTTTGTTGTGACAAGCAATGCATCGCAGGCAGATTTTCGCATCATCGTTGATACAAACCAGGTTAATGGCGAATTCCTCGGCTATTTCATTCCGCCCGGTGGTACGAATTCAGGCGTGGGCGTTTTTGATGCCACTCAATGGGATCGTACGGCGGG
>CATNDK010000008.1 GCA_950096585.1 Thalassococcus halodurans
CCAGACGATCCGCCGCCAACGACAAAGCCAGCGCAAAGACCGCCAGAAACGCCATAGCCGCCGCGCTGAACAGTGTCAGGCGAACGGTGTAGCCCGTGGGCGGTACGATCCTGTTGTGCGCCGCGTCGCCGCGCAGAAGGCTGCGGATATCTTCCATCGAGATTTTCACAGATCCGCCCCCGCCAATTGCAAACGACGGTTCGAAATCCGCAACACACGCGCCTGGACCTGCGATTTGGCCGCGCGGATCAGACCCAGATCATGGGTCGCGATCATCACGGTTTTGCCCATGCGGTTCAGTTCGATCAACAGGCGCAGCAAACGTTGGGACATTTCCCAGTCAACGTTGCCTGTGGGCTCGTCCGCCAAAATGACATCCGGCGACATAATCACCGCCCGTGCCAGCGCGGCGCGTTGACGTTCACCACCGGACAGTTCCGGCGGTAGGGCATGTGCACGGTTCGTCAAACCGACCCAAGACATGAGTTCGCCGATATCGGCCATCGCCTCGGCCGTGTCCTGATCCGACACTTGCAGCGGCAAAGCCACGTTATCCAGCACCGACAGATGATCAAGAAACTGGCAATCCTGATGCACCACACCGATCTTGCGCCTTGCCATGGCCACGTCATCACGGCCCAGCATGGCAACGTCTTCGCCAAAAATCCGTAAGTGGCCAGCTGTCGGGATCAACGCCCCGTAGCACAATTTCAATAGCGTGGTTTTGCCTGATCCGGATGGACCGGTCAGAAAATGGAACGAGCCCGGCACAAGCTGCATCGAGATGTCGCTCAGCAGCTCTCCGCCGCCATAACTATAGGCTACGTTCTCAAACTCGATCACTTAAGCACCTGCTCTTTCGCCGCGCGATTTGCATCGGGCGTCCCGAATTCAGCACGTTGTGCCGCAGCAACGCGACATTTTCAATGTCACGCAAACCGAAATGGGACTTTTCCAGATGCATATGCATCCTTAAGGTAAGTGCAAATCAGGCAATAAGTGCCAGAAATGGCTGGGGACAATTATGCGGCTGACATGCCCGAACTGTGATGCACAATACGAAGTGCCGGCGGATGTGATCCCGGAAGGGGGGCGTGACGTCCAGTGTTCGAACTGTGGGCACACTTGGTTTCAGATGCATCCTGATGACGAGGTGATGGTCGAACCGGAACCCGAGGTCGAAGAAACCCCCGATTGGGACCCCGAACCGGAACCGGACGAAAACGACGAACCCGAAGAAGAAGCCGCAGCACCCGTGCGCCGCGGCCTCGATCCGTCAGTCGCCGACGTTCTGCGCGAAGAGGCCGAGCTTGAGACACGCCGACGCGCGGAAGATGCCGGTGGACTTGAAAGCCAGCCGGACCTTGGCCTGATGGATCCGGACGAAGATGATCTGTCCCGACGCCAGCGACAGGCGCGTGAACGCATGCGCCGCATTCGCGGTGAAAGCGCCGCCGAGGAATATAACCAACCACCCGTTGTCGAAGCTGCATCCACCGCCGCAGCATCCGAGGCACTGGCCTCAGCCACGTCGCGCCGCGACCTGCTGCCTGACATCGACGAAATCAATTCGACTTTGCGCGCCTCAGACGACAGACAGCCCGGCGAAACGCCGCAAGGCAGCCCGGTCGAGGACGAAGACACATCAGGCGGCGGGTTCTTCCGTGGATTTGCCTATGTGGTTCTGCTGTTCGCGATTGGTGCGTTGGCCTATGTCTTTGCGCCGCAAATCAAGGAAAGTTTTCCGCAGGTTGCCCCCACTCTTGATGCCTATGTGGCCAAGGTGGACACAGGCCGTATCTGGCTAGATGACCAGATCGCTGCGCTTTTGCAAAAGCTGGACGGTCTCAGTTCCGAGGCCACGCCTGATGAACCCGCGCAAACTCCTGAAAACTAAGTTAGCCATGCAAACTGCTTGGTAACGAAGTGGTTCTATCCTGTGCCCGTACAGCAAGACGGAGCACGGAATGGACTTACAAAGCGAACAACTCGGCGAAACACTGGTCATTCGCGTCAACGCATCCCGTGTCGATGCGGCGGCGGCGATCCAGTTCAAGGACGGGATGCGCGAACTGACCCGTGAAGGGCCAGATAGATGCGTGCTGGATCTGGGACAGGTGGATTTTGTCGACTCAAGCGGCCTTGGCGCGATTGTCGCGTCGATGAAGCAACTGAATGACGGACAGAAACTTGATCTTGCCGCGTTGAAACCCGCCGTCGACAAGGTGTTCCGCCTGACGCGGATGGACACCATCTTTGCCATCTATACAGACATGGCGACAGCCATGACCTACGATGCTGGCTGATACGGCGCTTATGGTGCAGGACGAAACCATCAAACGCCAAGGGCGCGAGCAGGCGTTCGAAACGGTTATTGAACCGGACTTCCTTGCCGTGCGGAACACAAGCCTGAAGATAGACAACCATCTGGCGGCCCACCAACTGCCAGCCGACGACCATCAAAATTGCAGCATCGCTCTGACCGAAGCGCTGAACAATATTGTCGAACACGGGTTTGCAAATTTGGACAGCGGCGAAATCCGGATCGCTTTGACGGTTGGTGTCACGACAATTCGCGCAGTTCTGACGGATGACGGCCGCGCAATGCCGGGGTTCCAATTACCCGAGGGCGCCGCACCAGACCCCATCGACCTGCCCGAAGGTGGATTCGGCTGGTTTATGATCAAGTCTCTTTCGCGGTCCCAAACCTACGAAAGATGCGGCGAAATGAATGTTTTGACACTAGAATTCTCTCGTGGACCTGCAAATTGAGGCACAAAATGCGTTTCGCCTTAAAAATGCCTTTGTCCTCACAAAATGGGAACAGATTGTTTGGGCAACAATAAATCTGTAGCTGCATATAGCTTCCCTCGACGTCGTGTATAACAGCCCCCACCCAGTGCACGGCGTCGAGGACCACACACCTCCCCCACATTTCAGACGATTGACCTCGAAATTCCCGCGTCTATCTTGAGCGCGGAACTAGGGAGGTCCTCACAACATGCGCGATTTTCACAAACCCGGCCGCTCGGCCGTGTTCGCGACCAATGGCATGTGCGCCACGTCGCATCCGCTGGCTGCAAAAGCCGCAGTCTCGATTCTGGAAAGCGGCGGCAACGCCGTTGACGCCGCAATTGCCGGCGCAGTTCTGCTGGGGTTGTGCGAACCGCAAATGACGGGGATCGGCGGCGACTGTTTTGCGCTGATCTCGAAACCCGGTGAAGACGTTGTTGCCGTCAACGGGTCGGGCCGCGCGGCAGCAGGCATGACCGCCGCCAGCCTGCGAGAGGCCGGTCATAAAACGGTCCCGCTTGGCACACCCGATGCCGTCACCATTCCCGGTGCGATCGACGCGTTCTGCCACATGTCCGAAACATGGGGCAAACTCGGGCTGGCCGACAGCCTTGCGCCTGCAATCCGTTATATGGACAGCGGTGTGCCCATCGCCCCGCGCGTGGCGTTTGACCTGCAATCCGGCTGCGAACGTCTGACGGGACACGGACGCACGCATTTCCTGCTGAACGGCAAAACACCCCAGACCGGCGATATCTTTGCCCTGCCCGGTCAGGCCGAGGTGCTGCGCCGGATCGCCAAAGACGGGCGCGACGCCTTCTATACCGGTGAGGTGGCCGAGGACATGGTCGCCTCGCTTCAGGCAGCAGGCGGCAGCCACACTATGGACGATTTCGCAGCAGCGAAAACCACCGTCGCGGCCCCGATCAGCGGCACTTACAAAGACCGAGAACTGCTTGAGCATCCGCCGAACGGTCAGGGCGCGACCGCGATCCTTCTGCTGAACATCCTGGCGCAATTCGATCTTTCGTCGATGGACCCGTTCGGCACCCAGCGCGCCCATATCGAGGCAGAGGCGACGAAGCTGGCCTACGACACCCGCAACCGCTTCATGAGCGATTTCGACTACATGACGCGGCTGGATCACATGACATCAATGGACACAGCCCGTGATCTCGCGGCGCTGATTGATCCGAACCGCGCGATGAAATCGGCAACCGAAATCTCGGAAGCGGTCCATAAGGACACGATCTACATCACCGTGGTCGACAAAGACCGCATGGCCGTGTCGCTGATCTATTCGATCTTCCACAGCTTCGGCTCGGGCCTTGCGTCGGAAAAGTTCGGCATCCTGTTTCACAACCGCGGCGCGGGCTTTTCGTTGGCAGAAGGCCACCCGAACGAAATGGCGCCGGGCAAACGCCCGATGCACACGATCATTCCGGGCCTTCTGCGCGGCGCGGGCCAGACCATGCCGTTCGGCGTCATGGGTGGGCAGTATCAGGCCAACGGCCACGGGCGCGTTGTGACCAACATGGTCGACTACGGAATGGACCCGCAGTCCGCCTTGGATGCGCCCCGGTCTTTTGCCGAAGGCGACACGCTGTCGGTCGAGCGTGGCTATTCCGATGCGGTCCGTCAAGAACTGGCCGACAAGGGCCACAACGTCATTATCCCCGACACCGCTATTGGCGGCGCACAGGCGATTGTCATTCACGACAGTGGTTTGCTCGAAGGGGCGTCCGACCCGCGCAAAGACGGCTGCGCACTGGGCTATTGATCATGGGCCAGCCGGACAGCGCGTTCGACTGGCAACCTTTTGAAATCAGTAAGAATACTCAGAGTATATCTTGCTGATATCGCCATCCCATTCCCCGTCATACTTCGCCATAAGCTCATCCGCCGGCACTTGACCGGTTTCGATGGATTCCTTCAGCGCGTTCAGGAAGTGGGTTTCATCCGGCAACAAGCCACCAGCGCCCTTCATGGCGCGGGCTTTCAGGCCAGCCTCGGAAATTTTCAGCACTTCGGCCGCCAGCTCCGACATTTTCACGCCGCCAGCCACCGCCTGCAGGCCATCAACCGATGCCGCCACGCGCAGTGACTCGCGCGTTTCCGCATCAAGGGTTTTGGCAATGTCCCAAGCTGCATCCAGCGCGGTCTGGTCATACATCAGACCCACCCAGAACGCAGGCAAAGCGCACAGACGACGCCACGGGCCACCATCGGCCCCGCGCATTTCGATGAACTTCTTCATCCGTGCTTCGGGGAAGATTGTCGTCAGGTGGTCGGCCCAATCGGACAGCGTCGGCTTTTCACCCGGCAATGCGGGCAGTTCGCCTTTCAGGAAGTCGCGGAAAGACTGACCCAGCGCGTCGATGTATTTGCCGTCGCGATAGACAAAGTACATCGGCACATCCAAAGCGTACTGCACCCATGCCTCGAACCCGAAACCGTCTTCGAACACAAAGGGCAGCATGCCTGTCCGTGCCGCATCCAGATCGCGCCAAACGCGGCTGCGCCACGATTTGTGGCCGTTGGGCTTGCCATCAAAGAAGGGCGAGTTCGCGAACAAGGCCACGGCCACCGGCTGCAACGCCAAAGCGACGCGCATCTTTTGCACCATGTCAGCCTCGGTCGAGAAATCGAGGTTCACCTGAACGGTGCAGGTCCGGTACATCATGGATTTGCCCATGGTGCCGACCTTGTCCATGTAATTGGTCATCAACCGGTAACGCCCCTTGGGCATCATCGGCATGTCTTCGTGGCTCCAGATCGGGGCGGCGCCAAGGCCGATGAACCCGACGTTCAGATCGTCTGCCACGTCTTTCACCTGCTTCAGGTGTTCGTTCACCTCGTCACAGGTCTGGTGGATCGTCTCAAGCGGGGCACCGGACAGTTCCAACTGACCACCCGGTTCCAGCGACACGTTCGCGCCATCTTTTTCCAGACCGATGATATGGCCAGCCTCGGAAATCGGGTTCCATCCATGGCGGTCACGCAGACCTTCCAGAACGGCACGCACAGAACGGGGGCCGTCGTAGGGCAGCGGTTCAAGCGTGTCTTTCAGATAGCCGAACTTTTCGTGTTCGGTCCCGATGCGCCAATCCCCTTTGGGTTTACAGCCCTTTTCGAGATACTCGGCCAACTGGTCATGATGTTCGATGGGTCCGCCGCCGGACTGGGGAATAGACATCAGATCGCGCTCCGAGACTTCGTTCGTTAGTAGTAGTCCCAAGCCATGGTCAGAAATGACCGAGGTGTCAATGCAGCCTATCGGGGGTAATTACCTCAGAAGGCCTGCGCCAGATCACAACAGGGTGTGCAGGTTTGCGCTCCATCTCGCGCAGCATCATTTCGGTTTTCAATCCGGGCAGCAGCGCAAAGGCATCAAACAGCGCGTCCGAACCATCGGCATTCAGCGGAATTTCAAGCGGCGCACCGTCGTGGATCAGCACCCAATGGGCGGGAAACTGGCTAGGATCAAGGCGCAGTTCATGCAGATCGCCCAGATCGACCACGCCGCCGGACAGCGGCCCGAAATAACGCACGCGGCCTTCGATGATTTCGACCATGCCGGGGCCTGCACCTGTTTGCCGGAACCGCGCGCGCTGGATACCGGCAAAGCCCAGAACAGCACCTGCGATTGCCACAACCCAGCCCAGCGCGTTCAACAGCCAGCCGATACCGGCCAGCGCCCAATAAAGGCCCAGCGCGATCAGGGCCAAACCGGCCAGCGCCTCGGACCAGCGTTTGATCGTGGCCTGAGCTTCGGGTCGGATCAAAGACATGCGGGCTCCTTCAGGATTGCGACGCGAAACGTGCCGATCTGCTCAAATCCGATGGCCTCATAGGCCCGCGATGCGGCGTCATTGTTGGAAAACAGGATTGCCCGTTTGGTGCCTTGGCTTGCTTCATAGTTAAGCATTTTGGAGACAACCGTACGACCAAGACCACGGTTCCGCAGCTCGGTCGGCACGTAAACGCTGCCAACTTGAACTGTATCGCCGACACGTGCATTCAGGCCGGCCATGGCTACGGGCAATCCACGTTTATCGCAAAGCAGCCACGTCCCATCCCCACGAATAGCCCGCTCGGCCCGAACCAGCGCATCTTTATCACTGTGGAGCGATCCGTCGCCGATACCCGTGTCCTGAAAATGTCCGACAAACCAACGCGCCAACAAATCGAAATCCCGCGCCTCTGGGCGGCGCAACGCCCCCTGCTCGGGAACAAAGCCCGTTAAATCGCGCTGATATAACGGCTCATCATGGTTCAGTTTATAAAGGTCCTCATCAGACAAGCCTAAAGCGCTCAATGCCATCTGAACGTCGGACGACAGGCCCGTCATCACGGCGATCGGCTTGCCTGCCAACACACGCGGCAGGTCAACGCAGATCTGATCGTGCAAAGCATTGTCGGGAAACTGAACCATGGTGTTCTGGTTTTGCGTCCTGCCGAAAACGCCCGCGATCTGTCCGTCTTTTTCCCACAAGTGGTAGGTCGTCGCGTGGTCGTGCCCCTGCCCGCCTAACCCGTGTGCGGCCAGATTCGACCGCAGAAACATGGCCGAGGCCGGTCGTTGCGCCAGAAACGCATCCAGCCGCGCCTCGTCCCCGGGTTGGGCGATCCGGTGCATCACCAGTCGCCGTAGGTGGTTTGCCAGATGGTCAGTGCTGCAACCGCCGCCGTGTCCGCCCGCAGGATGCGCGGACCTAACCGGACAGGCACCGATTGCGCCATACCGTGCAGGCGCGACCGCTCTGCGTCGGAAAACCCGCCTTCGGGACCAATCAGAATGCCCCAAGGCGCGTCTTTGGGTTGCGCCCCGAAATCGGCCTTTTGCACTTCACCCGCCAAGGCCTCATCACAGAACATCAGTTGCGCATCGTCAGGCCAGTCGCGCAGCACTTGGCCCAGTTTGGCCAATGCCGTGACCTCGGGGACGTACACCGCGCCGCATTGTTCCGCCGCCTCGACCGCATGGGCCTGAAGCCGGTCCTGCCGGATGCGTTCGGAATTGGTGAAATCGGTCTGCACCGGCACGATCCGGCGCACGCCCATTTCCACCGCTTTTTCGACGATAAAATCGGTCCGCGCCTTTTTGATCGGCGCAAAATACAGCGTCAGATCGGGTGGCATCCATTGCGGCAGCGACTGTTCGCGGCAGGCCAGAGTGCCCCCGCGTTTGCCCGCCTCGGCCACATCGGCCAGCCATTCGCCATCGGTGCCGTTAAAAAGCGCCACTTCATTGCCCGTAGACAGGCGCATCACCCCGAAAAGGTAATGTGCCTGTTCCCGCGACAGCGGAACCTGTTGTGCCTCCCCAAGGGGGTGCTCTACAAAAAGCCTGATCCTTGCCATGGAGCGGAACTTATGTCCGACACATCAAAAGCGCCAGTGGGCCAAATCGCAGATGCCGTAAAAGACAACTGGGTTGACCGCTTTGCACCAAATCCGGTGAAGCCGTTTTTCCGTCTGTCCCGTCTGGACCGCCCGATTGGCACGTGGCTTTTGCTGCTGCCCTGCTGGTGGGGGCTGTTGCTGGCGATGATCTCGACCGGAACGGCCAGCTGGCATGACGCGTGGATCTTCATCGGCTGCGCATTCGGCGCGGTGCTGATGCGTGGCGCGGGCTGTACGTGGAACGACATCACCGACCGCGACTTTGACGGATCGGTCGAACGCACCGCGCTGCGCCCGATCCCGTCGGGTCAGGTGCCGTTGATCAAGGCTGTGGTCTGGACCGCGCTTCAGGCGTTTATCGCATTGGGCATTCTGCTGAGCTTCAACAAAACCGCGATTCTGCTTGGCGTTGTGTCGCTGGTGCCTGTCGCGATCTATCCGTTTGCGAAACGGTTTACATGGTGGCCGCAGGTCTTTCTGGGCATCGCATTCAACTGGGGCGCGTTGCTGGCATGGACCGCACACACCGGCAGCCTGGGTTGGCCGCCCATCCTGCTGTATCTGGCGGGCATCGCGTGGACCCTGTTCTACGACACGATCTATGCCCACCAAGATACCGAGGACGACGCGCTGATCGGCATCAAATCCACCGCGCGGCTTTTTGGCGACGACTCGCCCCGTTACCTGTCGTGGTTCCTTGTGGCGACGGTGTCGCTGATGGCGATGGCGGTCATCGCCGCCGTACCGGACGCCGAGATGATCACCATGCTGATCGCGATCTTCGGGCCTTGGTTGATGGGCTGGCACCTGTGGTGGCAGCTGGGCAGGCTGGACACCGAAAACAACGATGTGTTGATCGGCCTCTTCCGGTCAAACCGAGACGCCGGATTGATCCCTGTGCTGATTTTCGCCGTCGCGCTGATGCTTTGATTGCGGAAACCTGCCCAAGGGCCTATCAGAAAGCGGTTAATTAATGTCGGGGCATCTATGCGTCTGTCTTCGCTTTTTATCGTAGTCGGTACTTTTCTGGCTGCCGCCGCTGTGTCTTTCATCGCCGCTTACTTTTCCGTCAGGCTGGTCGAAGAAAGTTCGATCGCAGGCGTAGAAAGCAGGCTGGCGGATGATGGCGTGACATGGGCCTCGGTTGATGCGAACGGATTGCAGGTCTTTGTGATCGGCACCGCCCCGACAGAAGCCGAACGGTTCCGCGCCCTGTCGCTGGCCGGTACGGTAGTAGACGCCGCCCGTGTAATCGACGAACTGCAAGTCGCCGACAGCGCCGCATTGGAGGCGCCCGATTTTTCCATCGAAATCCTACGCAACGATGAAAAGATTTCCCTGATCGGTCTGGTGCCCACCAACTACGAAATCGACAATTTCATCAAAATCGTCACCGATATCGCAGGTGGCGAAAACAACGTATCGAACCTGCTTGAAATGGCGAACTTCCCCACGCCCGACGGCTGGGATCGCGCCATTCGCTTTTCGACCCGCGCACTAGAAGAGCTTCCGCGTTCGAAAATCTCGGTCAACGCCGAGGTTGTCGCCGTCAAAGCCATGACAGACAGCGCCACAGCCAAGGACCGGATCGAAGGCCTGCTGACACGTACCGCACCCGAAGAAATCAGCCTAGAGCTGGATCTTGAGGCCCCGCGCCCCGTGGTCACGCCCTTTGTACTACGCTTTACCAAGACAGCCGACGCCACAGGGTTCGACAGCTGCACCGCCAATACCGAAGCCGCCCGCGACCAGATTCTGGCAGCCGCCACATCCGCCGGTCTGGAAGGCGACGTTACCTGCCAGATCGCGCTT
Source organism: Thalassococcus halodurans (assembly GCA_950096585.1). Lineage (GTDB taxonomy): Bacteria > Pseudomonadota > Alphaproteobacteria > Rhodobacterales > Rhodobacteraceae > Thalassococcus > Thalassococcus halodurans_A. Next base: position 10,012 of record CATNDK010000008.1, read on the forward strand.
GGGTCGCCATCCAAGGAATGGGGCAAAGCCACCTCTGCCGCGATCAAGGCCGTGGGTGATCTGGGTGGTGGCGAAGTGACCTTTACCAACGCCGACATCGCGCTTCTGGCGTTGGAAGGCACAGATGCCGCGCTATTCGACACGGTTGTCGGCAAACTGGAAAACGCGCTTCCCGAAGCCTTTGTTCTGGATGCGGTTCTGCCCGAAACACCCGATCCCGAAAAGGATCAGGGCCCGATCGAATTCGTCGCCACACGGTCGCCCGAGGGCACCGTGCAACTGCGTGGCCGCATCAACTCTGAAACCGCCCGCAGCACGGCCGAAAACTATGCTCGTGCGCGCTTCACGTCTTCTGACGTGACGGTCGGCACACGGGTTGATCCCGACCTGCCCGCCGACTGGTCCAGCCGCGTTCTGGCCGGGCTTGAGGTTCTGTCGATGCTGGCAAATGGTTCAATCGTTGTGACCCCCGAACAGATGCAGGTCACCGGCGATACTGGCGACCAGAACGCCGAGGCCAACATCGCAGGCGTGCTGGCCGATAAACTGGGCGCCGACAGCTTTGTGCTGAACCTGACCTACAAGGAAAAGCTGGACCCGACGCTTGGCATCCCGACACCTCAGGAATGCGTGGCGCAGATCACCACGATCATCGGCGATCGTAAGATCACCTTTGAACCGGGCTCGGCGACACTCGATTTGTCGGCCAAGGACATTCTGGATGAACTGGCCGAGCTTCTGACCCTGTGCGGTGACATTCCGCTGGAAATTCAGGGCCACACCGACAGTCAGGGTCGCGAATTGATGAACGAACAGCTGTCGCAGGAACGGGCGCAATCGGTTCTGAATGCCTTGCGTGACCGCCGCGTGTTCACGTCCAGCTATCGGGCCAAAGGCTATGGCGAGGTCAATCCAATCGCCACAAATGACACCGAAGAGGGTCGCGAAGCCAACCGCCGCATTGAATTCCGCTTGATTGAACAAGAATCGACGGAAAATGCTGATGAAACCGTTGAAGAAGGTGCATCAGATCAGGCAGAAGGTGTTACGGCGACTGACGCCGGTGAAGGATCGGACAGTGAACAGAACTGAATTTATCATCGCAACCGCGATTATCCTGTTTGTAGCGTTTTGCCTTGGTTGGTTCGCAAACTGGCTGGTGCACCGCTTCACACGTGTCAGTCAGGCCGACGTGAACGAGCTTGAGAAAATGAGCCAGGAACTGCACGAGGCCGAAGAAACCCGTGATCAGGCGATCACCTATCTTCAGCAGCGCGAAGCGGAACTGACCAACCAGCTGACCCAGACCGAAGCCGAACTGTCCGCCGCGATGGAAGGCCTGCGCGAAGCCCGTCACGAGGCCGAAGAACTGCGCAGCTACGTCGAGCGGATGCAGAACCACTAACTACCGCTTGCGCCGGCCACCGGCGCTGCGTTTGTGGAAATTCGGCGGGCGTTTAGCCACCCATTTCAGAAATCCTTCCATCCTCGGATGCGCCCGCAGCGCCTCGGGCGTGTTGAACTCACGTGCGAGTTCCGTTTCCGTAAAGGTCGCATGGATTTCGTTGTGGCAAATCTGGTGCAGCAACACCGTCGGCCCGCCCTTGCCACCTCGCAGTCGCGGGATCAGGTGATGCAGACTTTGCTTGGCATCTGCTGGGATCGGACGCAGGCATAGCGGGCAAATCGGATCAGGATCGGACATCGCCCCCCTCTCGTATGCTAGGTCGTTCCGGCCATGAGTCTGGCGCAGAATAGGGAAAGATCAAGCCGAATGACCTTGCAGCACATCACGCCAGATGTGCTGGTGATCGGTGTCCTCACCCCAATTCCCAACCCTGCAATAATTAAGGAGAACGAATGCCTGTCGGTTCCTAAAAAACGGGCGCGCTATGGCCTCACGAGAACCGCAAAGTCGTAATCCTGTTTTAAAAAATTTGCTCCCAAAAACCAGCAATCGGACCTGCGGGCATGTTCGCAAACCGAAGAGAAGGGCATTTTTCGTAGCACTTCGTTCCCGTTTAAATGCCTAGCGAATGTCTTACTGCTATCCTCATCGAACCAGAAAGGAACGCATGTAATCCCTTCATCCAGAGTTACCATCACAGGCTCTTTGCTGGGCAAAACATAAACGTAAACGCCAAGATCATCTGGAATAGAACGAAGATTAGAGCCTTTAGGGGCCGCTAAAAATTCACCTTCTTCTGGTGTGTGCTCGATGTCGAAATAATTAATAGACCAGTTATCGTGCTCACGGACCATTTTGAAGTGGACTGGAAGGGACGTGAAAGGCGTGGGAAGACACAACGCTTTTTCTATGCGCCCGACATGCACCATAGATAATTCTTCTTCGCTGCTTTCATCCAGACAACGCTCGCTGCAAGCAGCTACAAACACGTCCGGCAAGCTACATAAAAACATTGCTGCACTTGCGTCCTCGGCAACATGTTTACAAACAAGACAAGCGATATTGTTATTGTCGGTCATTCAGACATTCCAATCATACTTTGTACCCTGTTTTGCGCGGTATCACCGAGTTGGAAGGCGACTATTCTTCAAGCTCACCCAAAACCCATGGTGAAACAATAGCTTCCCTTTCGTAGTGTAATCCCGCCATCAGCAATTCACGCGACAGCAACGTCCCAAGCTTTTCTCGAAGGTGCCCAAAGCCGACCAGGTGTGCCTCGACCACTTCGCATCCACAGGTCCAAACTAGCGCGCCATCGGTTTCACGGGCAAATAACAGCGGTTCTCGGCTGAGATACCCCCGCCTTTCCGAGCATTCTGTCTCCAGATTTCCTTAAAGATGCGTATGCGGCCGGCGGATTCGAGATTGTGCACGATGGGGGTTAGCGGGCAAATCGGATCAGGATCAGACATCGCCCCCTCTTGTGTGCTAGGTCGTTCCGGCCCATGAGTCTGGCGCGGAATAGGGAAAGATCAGGCCGAATGACCTTGCAGGACATCACGACAGACGCGCTGGTGATCGGCGCTGGACCTGCGGGGTTGATGGCGGCGGATGCCTTGGCCGGGGCGGGATATTCGGTGCTGGTGGCGGATCAGAAGCCGTCTGTTGCGCGGAAATTCCTGATGGCGGGCAAGTCCGGTTTGAACCTGACTAAGGCTGAACCCTTTGATACCTTCATGACCCAATATGGCCCCCATGCCGATGTGCTGCGCCCGATGATCTCGCGCTTCGGGCCTGATGATGTGGCAAACTGGGCGCAAGGATTGGGGCAAGAGGTGTTCACCGGCTCGACCGGCCGTGTCTTTCCCAAGGTGATGAAGGCATCGCCCCTGTTACGCGCGTGGTTGGCGCGGCTGGACGGGATGGGCGTGACGGTCAACACCCGCTGGCGCTGGACCGGCTGGCAGGATGGCGCGGCGCTTTTCGACACGCCTGATGGTGCGGTGTCGGTGCGGGCAAAAGCCACCGTTCTGGCGATGGGCGGGGCAAGCTGGCGGCGGCTGGGGTCGGATGGCGAGTGGTCCAATAAATTGACTAGAAAAGGTATACTTACAGTATCCTTCGGTCCGTCTAACGTGGGCTTGACCGTTCCATGGTCGCCTCACATGGCGAAAAGTTTCGGTAGTCCGATCAAGAACGCGCGTTTCTTTGCAGGCGATATGGAAAACCGTGGCGAGGCGGTGATCAGCGCCAAAGGGTTGGAAGGCGGCGGAATTTATCCATTGGCCCCTGCCCTGCGCGAAGGCGCGACGCTGCACATCGACTTGATGCCGGATGTGATTGAAGACGCGATCGCCAAGCGCCTGTCAAAACCCCGAGGCAAGGACAGCAAATCTAACGCCCTGCGCAAGGCGCTGCGGCTTGATCCGGCGAAATTGGCGCTTCTGATGGAATACGCACGCCCCCTGCCCGATGCGCCACAGGACATCGCCAAGTTGGTCAAGGCGCTCCCCATCACCAACGCCACCCTGCGCCCGATGGATGAGGCAATCTCGACCTCGGGCGGGATTCCAGTTGAGGCGATGAATGACGGCCTGATGCTGACCGACATGCCTGGCGTGTTTGCCGCAGGCGAAATGTTGGATTGGGACGCACCCACAGGCGGCTACCTGCTGACCGCCTGCTTTGCGACAGGGTTATGGGCAGGCCAACATGCGGCCCGCTGGATCGCAGATCAGGGCAGTGCCGCGGCCTTTTGATAAGCGGTGCGCTGCATCAGCACCTTGGCGTTGGCTTTGATCTTGTCCGGCAGTGGCGGGAATTTGGCCGCAAGCGCCCATGACCCACAGTGCAGCAGCAGAATATCAGGGATGGTCAGGAAGTCGCCCGCCAAGAAAGGTCCGTCGATTTCAGCCGCAATGCGCTGGATATTCCGGTCGAATTCGGGCTTCAGGCTTTCCTTCACCTCGGGCACGCGCTGATCCTTGGGCAGGACAAACGTATGTCGCGCCGCCGTCCACAAAAGCGCGTCCAGTTCATCGATGATCCGGTTGGTCCACGCATCCTGACGGGCGCGGGCGATGGTGCCAGCCGGATGGGTCAGACCGCCGTGTTTGTCGGCCAGATAAGTCATGATTGCGACTGAATCGCAGATGACGTCGTCGCCGTCTTTCAATGCGGGCACTTTTCCAAGGGGCGACACCGCGCGGATTTCATCACTGGCGGGCAGCGCGGGGATGAGGTCGTAGGCCAACCCCAGTTCTTCAATTGCCCACAAAACGCGAAAAGCACGGGTCTTGCGTGACCCGACAACCGTGTAGCCCATCGTTTCCTCCCTGATCGACGTCAGCGTTTCGCCAACATCGCCAATCGTATGAGCGAACGTTCGACCAAGGCCATAGCCGGTGCTTTCTGACCGGCGGAACGTAACGTCAAATCCGTATCTGTCAGGATTTTCAGCGCCTGTTCCAGCTTCATCATACCCCAGCCCTGTGCCTGACGCAGCATCCGGTCACGGCGCGGACCAAAGATCGGTGGGCGCATGCGGGCGATTCCGGCAGCGGCCCCACCGGGATCAGAGGCGGCCATATGCAACGCGCGGAAATGGCGGGTCGCCATGATGACAAGCGTCACGGCATTGGCGCCCTGCGCCTCGAGCCGCTGCATCACGGGGCCGATTTCTGTGGCACGACCTTCGGCGACGACATGCAGGATGTCATCGACCTCGGCCTCGGTCGAGGTGGGCGCCATCAGCGCGACTTCGTCCGGTGTCAGCGGCGTGTCATCGCCCAGCTTATACAGCGCGACCTTTTCAACGGTTTGACGAAAATCACCGGGGTCGAGTTCGCGCGATAGCGCCATGATCGCATCCATCGCGGCGCGGTCCAGATTGGTCAGGCCGGATTTTTTCAGATCAGATTCGATTTCATCCCGCGTGGGCGGATCGTTGTAGATACCGACCGCGTAAGCGCTGGGATGCGCTTCGAACAGTTTGCGCAGTTTGGATGTGGCCTTGAGCATACCCGCGGTCACAATGATCTGCGCGTCGCCCGGTGCCCAATCCTCCATCGCGTTTTTCACGGCGTCGGCGGCGGCCTGATCTGTTGCGCCTTCGACGAACGCCACGCGCGGACCGGGGAAGAACCCCTGCGCCTTGATCGCGTCGATCAACTGGGCGGGGTCCTTACGCAAATCGCCTGCTGGAATGCGGGTCAGGCGCATTTCGGCTTCGCCTTCGGGGCCGACCAAAGCGGCAATGACCTGTTGGCGTTTCAAGGCCACGCGCATCGCATCTTCGCCGTAGATCAGCAGGCCCGCCTTATCGGGATCGGGCTTGGCGAAATAGGAAGATGCGTCGCGGGCAGACAGCTTCATGGCAGTTGGTCGGGCTCGATCAGCGTCAGTTGATCCACGATCTGATCCGCCAGAATCGTCATCAAACGTTCCATCGCGTCGCGTTGGGATGCGAAGGTGGATACGTTCGAGCCGCTGGTGGAATAGCCGACAAAGCTGCTGACCACATGGCTGTGCACGGATTGGCCCGTGGCTTGATCGATCAGGTCGTAGGCGACCTTGCCGTCCACATGGGAACGGGTGTTCGACCCCGTCGATGTGGACCCGAGCGCGTTTTCATTGGTGGTCAGAACGGTCTTCAGCGAATAGCGCGGCGCAGTTGCGCGACCCAGCCGTTCTTCCAGCCTTCGGTTCAGGATGTATTCGTTGCGATCTGCGGGCTCTTCCAAGGTGATCGCGCCCAAAAGGGCGCTGCCGCTGCCTTGTGGGCCATAGGCGGGGGTGAACCCGCAACCGGCCAGCGCCAAGGCGCTGACCAGCAGTATCCGTCGGTTATACGACCACATTCACAATCCGCCCCGGCACAACGATGATCTTTTTCGGTGCAGCGCCATCCAGCGCTTTGACCACAGCATCGTTTGCCAGCGCCAGCTTTTCAACCTCGGCCTTGTCCAGATCTTTCGGAACCGAGATTTCTGCGCGGCGTTTGCCGTTGATCTGGATGGGCATGGTGACCTCATCGTCGATCAACATGGCGGGATCGGCCACAGGCCAGTCGGCATTGGCAATCAGGCCTTCGCCGCCCAAGAGCGACCAGATTTCTTCCGACAGGTGCGGCGTCATCGGGGCCATCAACTGGGCCAGCGCCTTGGCCGCCTGACGTTTCGCATCACCGCCTGCCTTGGATTTGGACAGGGTGTTGGTGAAACCGTAAAGACGCGCGATGGCGGCGTTAAAGCCAAAGGTTTCAACGCCTTGGGTCACATCGTGGATCGCCTTGTGCATTTCGCGCAGCAGGTCTTTGTCGGCGTCATTCGCCGCTTCCTCATTTTGCGAGGCTTCCAGCGCAATACGGTAGACGCGGGCCAAATGTTTGTTCGCGGCTTCCGCACCAGAGGCCGTCCATTCCACATCACGCTCGGGCGGGGAATCGGACAGGACGAACCAACGGGCAGTGTCGGCACCGTATTCGCCGATGATCGCCACGGGATCGACCACGTTGTTTTTAGACTTCGACATCTTGGCCGACGGGATCACCTCAACCTCGGCACCGCCGTCTTTCAGGAACGCTTTGCCGTCTTTCAGCTCTACCTCTTCGGGGTAGTGATAGACGGGGCGGCCATCTTCGCCTTTGGTCTGATAAATCGCGTGGGTCACCATGCCTTGGGTGAACAGCGCATTGAACGGTTCGCTGGATTTCGCCGGCAGGTGGCCGGTCATCTGCATCGCCCGCGCGAAGAAGCGCGAATACAGCAGGTGCAGAATCGCGTGTTCGATGCCGCCGATATACTGATCGACGTTCATCCAGTATTCGGCCTCGGCCAGATCAGTCGGCGTGTCGGCGCGCGGCGCGGTGAAACGGGCAAAGTACCACGACGAATCCACAAAGGTGTCCATCGTGTCCGTTTCACGCTGGGCGGGCTTGCCACAGGACGGGCAAGTGCAATCGCGCCACGTCGGGTGACGATCCAGCGGGTTGCCGGGGACGTCGAATGTGACGTCGTCGGGCAGTTGAACCGGCAGGTTTTCTTTTTTCTCGGGCACCACGCCGCAGTCATCACAATGGACGACCGGAATCGGGCAGCCCCAATAGCGCTGACGGGACAGGCCCCAGTCGCGCAGGCGGAACTTGGTTACGCCGTGGCCCACACCGTTGGCTTCGCAGAAATCGACGGCGGTATCGATGCCTTCGTTGCCTGTTTGCACCTCTTCTCCGGCAAAGCCTTTGACGTAACGCACGGGATCGGGTTTCGACGGCACATAGGCCGGACCGCCATCTTCGGGCTTGGCAAAGCTGTCGTCAGGTGTGACCGGTTCGAACACGGATGCGACCGGCAGATCGTATTTGCGCGCGAAATCAAGGTCGCGCTGGTCGTGTGCGGGGCAACCAAAGATCGCGCCTGTGCCGTAGTCCATCAGGATAAAGTTCGCGATGTAGACGGGCAGTTCCCACGACGTATCAAACGGGTGACGCACGCGGATGCCTGTGTCAAAGCCGCGCTTTTCGGCCTTTTCCAGCTCTTCCTCGGACGTGCCCATGCGGCGGCATTCTGCGCAGAATTCCGCGATCTCGGCGTTGTCCTTTTCCAGATCACGCGCCAGCGGGTGATCCGGCGAGATACCAACAAACGACGCGCCCATCAGCGTATCGGGGCGTGTTGTGTACACCTCAATCCGGTCATGTGCTTCGGGGCCGTCGATGGTCGAGAATGCAAACTGAAGACCGCGCGATTTGCCGATCCAGTTCGCCTGCATCAACTTCACCTTGGCAGGCCAGTTGTCCAGCGTGTCCAGCGCTTCCAGCAATTCGTTGGAATAGTCGGAAATCTTGAAAAACCACTGCGTCAGTTCACGGCGTTCGACCAGCGCCCCCGAGCGCCAGCCGCGACCGTTTTCAACCTGCTCGTTCGCCAGAACCGTCATGTCGACCGGGTCCCAGTTCACGACGGCGTTCTTGCGGTAGACCAGACCTTTTTCAAGGAAATCAAGGAACAGCGCCTGCTGCTGGCCATAGTATTCCGGATCACAGGTGGCGAACATGCGCGACCAGTCCAGACCAAAGCCAAGCGGTTTCATCTGGGCAACCATCGTGTCGATGTTGTCGTAGGTCCACGTCTTGGGGTGGCCGTTCGACGCCATCGCCGCGTTCTCCGCAGGCATCCCGAAGGCATCAAAGCCCATCGGGTGCAGAACGTTGTGGCCTGTCGCCAGTTTATAGCGCGCGATCACATCGCCCATGGTGTAGTTGCGGACGTGACCGATGTGGATGCGGCCCGACGGATAGGGGAACATCTCAAGCACATAATACTTGGGCTTGTCTTCAGAGCGCACGGCTTTGAAGGTTTCGGCCTTATCCCAGGCAGCTTGCCACTTTGGTTCGATCTCGGCGGGTGCGTAACGCGACATGGCTCTTCCTCTGCGACGCGAATTCAATGCGTTTTCGGGCTTGGGTGATAGGGCGGCTAGGGGGCGACGTCCAGTGCTAAGCCGTAAATGACGGGCTGACGCCAAAGCGACAGTCGGGATGAAATGCGCAAAGGCGGTTTGGTTTTTTCAAATCCGCGTGCGAGATTGCGGCAAGGCAGGTCGCGAGTACACCAAAAATGAAGATCCTCTGTATCCACCAGAACTTTCCGGGACAGTACAAACATCTGGCCCCCGCTTTGGCCGCGCGCGGGGACGAGGTGATGGCGCTGACCCCCAAGGTGGACAAGGTTGGCGTATGGAACGGTGTGCGGCTGATCCCGTATAAAGTGCAGGGCCAAAGCACCAAGGGCATGCACCCGTGGCTGCAGGATTTCGAAACCAAGCTGATCCGCGGCACGTCGTGTTTGCGGGCAGCATTGCAGTTGAAAAAGCAGGGGTACGAGCCGGATGTCATTTTGGCCCATCACGGTTGGGGTGAAAGCCTGTTTCTGAAAGATGTCTGGCCCGACGCAAAACTGGGGCTGTATTGCGAGCTGTATCATCAAACGGACGAGACATTTACGCGCTTCGATCCTGAATTCTTTCCGAAACAACCGGTTGCCGACACTCAGCGCATTCGCATGAAGAACCTGAACAACCGTCTGCACGAAGAGGTGATGGACGCAGGCATCAGCCCGACGCGCTTTCAGGCGGAAACCTTTCCCAGCCATTGGCAGGATCGCCTGACCGTTTCCCATGACGGGATCGACACGGATCAGGTGATTCCCGATCCGCAGGCAAGGCTAGAGGTTACAGATGGCCGCATTCTGAGCCGCGATGATGAGGTGATCACCTTTATCAACCGCAACCTCGAACCCTATCGCGGCTATCACATCTTTATGCGCAGCCTGCCTGCATTGCTGGCGGCGCGGCCCAAGGCGCATGTTGTTCTCCTAGGCGGGGACGAGGTCAGCTATGGCGCCAAAGCGCCGGACGGCAAAACGTGGAAGCAAATCTATATTGATGAGGTGCGCCCACAGATTTCAGACGCCGACTGGGCGCGCGTGCATTTCCTTGGCCGCGTCCCCTATCCGCGTTTTCTGTCGATGCTGCAGGTCAGCCGCGTTCACGTCTATCTGACCTATCCCTTTGTTCTTAGCTGGTCCTTGCTGGAAGCCATGAGCGCGGAATGCGCCATCGTGGCCAGCGATACCGCACCGGTGAAAGAAGTGATCAAGGATGGCGAAACCGGCCTGTTGGTAGATTTCTTCGACAAAGACGCTTTGACCAAAACCGTGGTCGATCTGCTAGAGAACGGCACGCAACGCAGGGCTTTGGGTGCAGCGGCACGCGCGCTTGTTCAAGAGAACTATGATCTGAAGCAGATTTGCTTACCCAGACAGCTTGCATGGGTCGACGCCCTTGCCGAAACGGCAGGGCGACGCCCCCAAGACTAAGTCAGTTTGGTTTAGAAGCGCGAGTCGCGGTCACGCAGCTGGCGCGCGCGGGTCAGAATGGCGTCTTCGATTGCGCGGGTTGTTGCCGTGCTGACAGGGCCGTTGCGGGTCATCAGCGCCACGTTCAACGAACGCGCATCCAGCGCAGGGTCCGAGACGTAGATTGTCGCGCGGTAAGCACGGCCACCACCCGGAGGTGTGCCATAGCCGGTTGTGATAACGCCGGTAAACGGATCAACCGATTCAATCGGCAAGAAATCAAGCGTTTCAAGCGCCGCATTCCAGATGTAGCGGTTGACCGAACCAACCTTTTCATCCGACCGCGGCTTGAAGATATCCCAGATCGTGGATGTGGGCGCGCCGGCCTCACCGTAAACTTCCTGATCCATGATTTCATCGGCAGATCGGGTATTTACAGGTTGCTGGGTGCCCCCACGCTGAAACATTCCGCATCCCGCGACCGAGACCAAAGCAAGTGTCAGACAAAGGCCTTTAGCAAAACGCTGCATTATGAATTTCCCCGCTCTCGCCGCAATTTTCCGGTCAAACCTTCCTTACAGTGGCTGCGGGGCTGCGACAAGATCAAGATGAAAAGGGCCGGAAACGTGAACAGCCCTTAGAATCTATAGAGTTGTTACACCACACAGAACGGCAGTCGCATTGCTTGTGGCAAATGTGCATCATCAAAAAGCTTGTTGGCCGCGGATTGTCCACGCGGGTTGCACCCTTAGCGGTCGAAGGCGCATAGATCATGCCATCAAGGCCGGGTATCCGGATTGGTACGTGCCTTACGAACACATGAGGGAAAAAATGAAAAAGCTTCTTCTTGCTTCCACAGCGCTGGTCGCATCCGCTGGCATCGCGTCGGCAGAGGTTTCCATCTCCGGTATGGCGGAAATGGGTATCTTCAACTCCGACAGCTTCAACGCTGGCGCTCTGTACATCTACACGTCGTCCAGCTCGATCACATCGATCACCTCGACAGCTCCGTCCGTAACAGACGGCGACACACAGTTCTTCACAGACATCGACGTGACATTCAAAATGTCCGGCGAAACAGACGGCGGCATCTCCTTCGGTGCAACTGTTGATCTGGACGAGAACGCAGCATTCGCACCTGCTTCCCAGGGCGGCGAAACAATCTTCGTTTCCTACGGTGGCGCGACCCTGACAATGGGCGACACAGACGGTGCGTTCGACGCAGCTATGCCTGAAGTTCTGATGGCTGGCGGCTCGATCAACGACGACGAAGAAAACGCAGGTTACAACGGTAACTCCGGCTTCGACGGCAAAGGCGACGGTCAGGTTGCACGCTTCGACTACGCATTCGACGCGTTCACACTGTCCCTGTCCGCTGAGCAAATGGACAACGGTGCTTCCGACGACAACATCATCGGTGTTGGCGTTAAGTACTCCGGCGACTTCAACGGCATCGCAATCACTGCAGGTCTGGGTTACCAGTCCGGTCAGAACATGGACTTCGCACCTTCCGAAGTTGCGATCTTCCTGAACGGTACTCCGGTATCCTTCGTATCTGACGCAGAAATCATCGGTGTTGGCGTAACAGCTGGCTTCGCAAACGGTTTCTCCGCAGGCATCAACTACTCGTCCACAGACTACGACATGGCTGGCATGGAAAACACCACGCACATGGGTCTGGGCCTGGGTTACGAAGCAAACGCACTGGCAGTTGGCTTCAACTACGGTGAGTTCCAGAACGTTGCTGGCCTGGACGGCCTGGACAAGTCCGGCTACGGCCTGGCGGTTTCCTACGACCTGGGTGGCGGTCTGTCCGCGAAAGCCGGTTACGGTTCCTCCACAATCGACTTTGACGGCGACGAGTTCGACTACGACTCGTTCTCCCTGGGTCTGGGCATGTCCTTCTAATCTCACCTGAGATTAGGACATCAGTTAAGAGCGGGCCTTGCGCCCGCTCTTTTCTTTTGGGACATGAGGGAAAAGAGTTTGGAGAGATAAATGTCACAAGACGTTGTCGCGCGGATCAAAGCGGAATACCGGAGTGCATTGGAGAAGCTGAACAAGGGCTTTCCCGAAGAGGCACGCATTGGCTTTACCAAGCTTTTGATGGAACAGCCGCACTCGCCCGAACTGCACTACCAATTGTCCCGCGTGGCCTACGCCCAAGGCGACCGCACGAAACAATTCGAGCATTTGAAGAAATCCCTTGAACTGAAACCGACCGAACCTGGCTTGGTTTCTTCGCTGATTGATATTTTCGACGATCTTGGCGAATACGATCAGGCGCTGAAAGCGCACGATCATCTGGCTTTGATCTCAAAAGATCCAAAACAAACCGCCGTTAAAAAGGCGTCCTACCTTCAACGTCTGGGCCGATTTGAAGAAGCACAAACGCGCTTTCGCAAAATGATCAAAGCGGAACCCAAAAAGGGTAGCCTGTATCGCACGTTCTACACAGGCATGAAGGTTTCCGAAAACGAGCCGACTGTCCGGATGCTGGAAAAAATGCTGAGGGACAAAAAATCCGATGTGACGGAACGCATGAACGGCCACTTCGCCATGGCGAAGGCTCTGGAAGACCAGAAAAAATACGATCAGGTATTCGAACACTTGCATGTCGCGAATGCGCTGCAGCGCACGCTGTACCCAGCCCAGAAAGATGACACTGATCACGTTCACAAAACGTTTTACGAAAAACAGTTGAAGGCCGATCTGACGCCCATCGATTTCAAATCAGACGTCACACCTGTTTTCGTCACCGGTATGCCCCGTTCGGGGACAACGCTGACAGAGCAGATCATCGCTTCGCATTCACAAGCGACCGCTGGCGGCGAACTCGGGCTGATCTATAGCCGGACATCCAACCTTCCTATCGCGAACAATGATCCGAAAGCGCTCCACCTGTGTACCGATGACGAACTGCGTCTTTATGCAGATACGTTCATTAAACTGATGAAACGCGACACCGGCGCGAAATCCGGTGTGATCACCGACAAAACCATTCGCGCAGATATCATCTACGGCTATCTGGCCAAGGCGATGCCGAACGCGAAGTTCATCATCGTTCAGCGCGATGCACGCGATATTGCGATCTCGATCTATAAGAACATGTTCCGGACAGGCGCGCACCGCTACGCGAACAGCCTTCCCGAAATTGCGCATGCCATCAAAGCCTTCCGCAAGAACGTCGAGCATTGGAAAGAACGTATGCCCGAGCGGATTTACGAGGTTTACTACGACGAGCTTGTCGCTGACCCCGAAAATCAGGCGCGCGCTTTGATTGATGCGGCAGGGCTTGAGTGGGAAGATGCTTGTCTTGAGTTCCACAAGGCCAAGAACCGCGTAAAAACGCTGTCTGTCGCGCAGGTCCGCCAGCCGATCAACAAAGGTTCGTCTCAGGCGTGGAAGCGGTACGAGAAAGACCTTCAGCCGTTCATCGAAGAGTGGGGGGATGATCCGTGGGTCTAAGCGACATCAAGGATCGTATTGCCAAAGCCGAAGCCGAGGCTGGCCGTGCGGCTGGTTCGGTCGAACTGATTGCCGTGTCCAAAATCCAGCCGCTGGAACGGGTCGAGGCGGTTCTGGACGAAGGGCACCGTGTCTTCGGCGAAAACCGTGTGCAGGAAGCGCAGGGCAAATGGCCTGCGTTCAAGGAACGCTATGACGGAGTGTCGGTGCACCTGCTGGGCCCGCTTCAGACCAACAAGGCACGCGTCGCGATGGAACTGTTCGACGCGATCCATTCCGTGGATCGCCCGAAGCTGGCCCATGCCATCGCCCGTCTAGCACAGGAACTGGGCCACTGCCCCGAGTTGTTCCTGCAGGTCAACACTGGTGAGGAAGAACAGAAGGCTGGCGTCATGCCCGCCGATGCGGATGCGTTCATCAAGGAATGCCGCGATCTGGATTTGCCGATCCGCGGGTTGATGTGCATCCCGCCTGTCGAGGAAACGCCGTCGCTGCATTTCTCGCTATTGGCCAAGATCGCCGAACGCAACGGGATCACCGGCCTGAGCATGGGAATGTCCGGCGATTTCGAGCAGGCGATTGCCTTTGGCGCGACCCACGTGCGTGTCGGTTCTGCCATCTTTGGCGAACGTGTCTACGACTAACCGCCTGTGCTGCTTTGCAGCAGGTGACAGGCCGTAAAAGCAGGCCTATAAGGCCCGCGAAACCGTATTGATTGACAAGGAAACCTCCCATGACGATTCAGGTCTTCGGCCACAAATCGCCCGACACAGACTCTACTGGTAGCCCGATCATCTGGGCTTGGTATCTGAACCAGATCAAAGGCACAGCGGCCAAGCCGGTTCTGCTGGGCGAGCCGAACACAGAAGCGGCGTTCATGCTGGAGCGTTGGGGTTTGGATAAGCCCGAGATCATCGCAGACGTCGAAGACGGCGCACCGGTTGTGATCGTGGACACGAACAACCCTGCCGAACTGCCCGCGAACGTCAACAACGCCGACATCCAGGGCATCATCGACCACCACAAACTGGTCGGCGGTCTGGAAACCAAAGGCCCCATCGAAATCCGTGTAGAGCCGCTGGCATGTACAGCGACCATCATGTGGAAAATGATCGGCAAGGATCTGGCGCAGGCACCCGAGGGTGTCAAAGGCGCGATGCTGACATGCATCCTGTCCGACACGCTGGAATTCCGTTCGCCGACAACAACACAGGAAGACAAGGCTGTTGCACACGCGCTGGCCGATGATCTGGGTGTGAACATCGGTGAACTGGCGGCAGACATGTTTGCTGCGAAATCCGACGTTTCCGCGTTCTCGGATGCCGAACTGATCCGCATGGACAGCAAGGAATACGAAGTCGACGGCACCAAGTTCCGCGTATCGGTTTTGGAAACCACAGCCCCCGACATCCCGCTGAACCGCAAGGACAGCCTGATGGAAACCATGAAAACCGTTCAGTCCGAAGACGGCGTTGATCAGGTTCTGCTGTTCGTGGTCGACATCCTGAAAGAAGAGGCCACCCTGCTGGTCCCGAACGATCTGGTGAAGTCGGTGGCCGAGAAGAGCTTTGGCGCATCGGTCAGCGGCGACACGGTTGTGCTGCCGGGCATCATGAGCCGGAAAAAACAGATCATTCCGAACCTGAAGGTTTGATCGAACAAGGCGTCCTTCGGGGCGCCTTTTTTATTTACGGGGGGCATTATGGCGATTGTTGTTTTTGATCTAGATGGCACGCTGATCGACAGCGCGCCGGACATTCGGGCGACCGCCAATGACGTTCTGTCCGCGATGGACGCAGCGCCCTTGGATCTGGCTGAAACGATTTCCTTTATCGGCAATGGCGCGGGTGTGTTTGTCCGCAAGATGCGCGAAGCCCGCCATCTGCCCGAAGCACGCGAAGCGGAAATGCTGCGTCTGTTTCTGGACGGGTACGAGAACGCCAAAGACCTGACCCAGCTGTATTCCGGGGTGCTCGATGCGCTGAAGGTGCTGCAAGGTCAGGGCCACGCGCTTGGCCTGTGCACCAACAAGCCCGAGGTCCCTGCGCGGGCCATTCTAAAGCACGTGGGGCTAGAGCCGTTCTTTCCCACTGTCACCGGCGGTGACAGCCTGCCTTTGCGCAAACCCGATCCTGCGCCGCTGCTGGCGACCTGTGACGCGCTTGGCGACGGGCCACGCATCTATGTGGGCGACAGCGAGGTGGATGCAGAAACCGCTGACCGCGCCGGCATTCCGTTTTTGCTGTTCGAAGGCGGCTATCGCAAAACGCCGGTGACTGATCTGCCCCATGCGGCCAGCTTTACCGATTTCGCCGCCCTGCCCGATCTGGTTGCGGCGCACGCGTGATGGAACCTGTTCTGACGGCCGTAGGCTTTCTGGTTCTGATCAACATCGCGGCCTTCGCCGCCTTTGCCGAAGACAAACGACGGGCTGCCAAAGGGCTGTGGCGGATTTCCGAAAGCAGCCTTCTGACACTCGCGCTGTTGGGCGGCTGGGGTGGCGCAAAACTGGCGCAGCGCAGGTTTCAGCATAAGACGCGCAAGGAACCTTTCCGCACTGCACTGAATTCTATTCCTGCCGTGTGGGTCATCCTGCTGGGCGTGATTTGGTACACAGGCGTTCGCCCGTGACTGGATTTTTCGCCTGCCACGCGTCATATCGAAGATAACAGAACTCAGAGGCCCATTATGACCCAGATCATCCAGTCCCTTTCCGAGGTATCCGACCGCTATGACGCGCTGTTCGTCGATCTGTGGGGCTGTGTGCACAACGGGATCGAGGCCTATCCGGACGCCGTCGCGGCACTTCAGGCGTTTCGGGCCAAGGGTGGTAAGGTCGTACTGCTGACGAACGCGCCGCGCCCCCGTGACAGCGTGGAACGCCAGATCACCAAAATGGGCGTTCCGGATGATGCATGGGACACTATCGCGACCTCGGGCGATTCTGCCCGTGCCGCTATGTTTACGGGCGCTGTAGGTCAGAAAATCTGGTTCATGGGCGAAGATCACGACAAGTCGTTCTTCAAACCGCTGGCGATTATCGACAACCCCGTCGACATTCAGCAGGTGCCGCTGGAAGAGGCCGAAGGCATCGTCTGCTGCGGCCCGTTTGATCCGCACGCCGACCCCGACGTGAACCGCCCGCAGTTCCTTTATGCCAAGCAAAAGGGCCTGAAGCTGCTTTGCGCGAACCCCGATATCGTGGTGGACCGTGGCGAGCGCCGCGAATGGTGCGCCGGTGCCTTGGCGCGGCTTTATACCGAGATGGGCGGCGAAAGCCTGTACTTCGGCAAACCGCACCCGCCGATCTATGATCTGGCGCGCCGTCGCCTGACGGAACTGGGTGTCGATGCCTCGGATGCCGCGATTCTGGCGATCGGAGATGGGCCCCACACAGACGTCGATGGAGCCATGGGCGAAGACATCGACTCGCTTTTCATTACCGGCGGCTTAGCGTC
>CATNDK010000009.1 GCA_950096585.1 Thalassococcus halodurans
CCGGCCAAGAACGCGGCCCCCACGTTTCCCCAGGCATCGACGTCGTGCTCGACGTCGCTGAGCTGGCGGCTGACCGCCTGCCTTGCCGGGATCAAGGAGTTGCGCCGGCCAGAGGCCATGTCGCCAGCGGTTGCGGCCTTGAAACACACCGCCCCGGGTGTGCGGGCGCAAGCCGTGGGCGTGATCGGCTGGCTGCAGGACGAAACCTCCCTGCCCGCGCTGCAGGAGGCCGCCCATGATGCGGATGTCAACGTGCGGCGGACGGCGCTTGCGGCGATGGGGTTCTCAAAGTCGGAGGCGGCGCAATCGGCCCTGATCGCGTCCCTGACCGACCCGGAATGGATCGTGCGAGAGGCGGCAGCGGAAACGCTTGCGAAATCCGGCGGGCCGTCCTGCATCCCGGCCCTGCGCGGTGCCTTGGCCGACGACTATTGGCAGGTGCGGCTGAAGGCCGTGCGGTCGCTGGGCAAGCTGGGCGCAACCGAGGCCGCGATGGAAATCGCGCCGATGATGGACCTGCCCGTGCCCAACCTGCGCAAGGAATGCGCCGCCGTGCTGGGCGAACTCGCAGTGCCGGAAACGGCCTCGTACCTGAAGAAATATGCCGACGACAACGACCCGGACGTGCGCAAGAACGTGCGTTGGGCGCTGGAGCGCATGGCCGCCTGAAAAGGCGCGTTCCCACTGAAATCGCTGCATTTTTAATCTCCCCGGGCTCTGACCCTGGGGGGATTTTCATGCCTTGCTGACGCCAATTAACATACTGTTTTAAAACGATAATTTAATAATCGATTCGGACAGCCCCAGTCCAAATTGCGGCGCACTAGCGGTCATGGGCCGCAAATCAAGCACAAAAACAGGGCAATTCGGGAATCTGGTCCAAAAGCACCCCCGCGACCTTTTACAGAGCGCATTGAAGGGCCGGATACTGCTGGAGGAACGATCGACGACTTCTCGGAAACTCACAGGAGAGACGTGATGAAGACCTTCCTAAAGACCACCCTTACGAGTACCGCCCT
The DNA here is from genome assembly GCA_950096585.1 of Thalassococcus halodurans. Lineage (GTDB taxonomy): Bacteria > Pseudomonadota > Alphaproteobacteria > Rhodobacterales > Rhodobacteraceae > Thalassococcus > Thalassococcus halodurans_A. The sequence continues at coordinate 1,020 of CATNDK010000009.1, forward strand.
GGTGCCCCTGGCGTTCGCCGCATGGGCCGAAGAGATCACAATTGCGATCGGGCACCAGTCAATGTGCACCGATACCTATACGGCGGGTATCGTCGTCAAGGAACTCGGCCTGCTGGAAAAGTACCTGCCCACGGATGGCGAATATGCCGACGCGGAATGGAACATCACCTGGTCCGACTATAGCTCTGGCGGGCCGATCACCAACCAGATGCTGGCCAACAAGCTGAACATCGGCGTCATGGGCGACTATCCCCTGATCGTGAACGGCGCCAAGTTCCAGGAGACCGACAGCCTGCGGTCGATCTATGTCGCGGGCACCGGCTACAACCTCAAGGGCTCGGGCAACGCCATCGTCGTGCCGGTAGAGAGCGACATCTACTCCATCGACCAGCTTCGCGGGAAATCGGTCTCGACGCCGGTCGGGTCCGCCGCCTGGGGGATGCTGCTGAAGGCGATGCAGGACAACGACATGCCCGCCGGCGAATACGTCCTGAAAAACCAGAGTCCCGCCGTGGGCGCCGCCAATATCGCGGCCGGCAAGATCGACGCGCACTCTGATTTCTGCCCATGGTCCGAAATCATGGAATTCCGTGGTACAGGCCGCAAAATCTATGACGGGTCGGAAACCGGTGTTCCTTACCTTCACGGCGTCGTTGTCCGCGAAGACTTTGCCAAGGAATATCCCGAAGTCATCGAAGCCTTCCTGAAGGCCGTCATCGAAGCCGGTGATTGGATCCGCGAAGATCCGATGCGTGCTGTGACTGAGATGGAAGGTTGGACAGGCGTCGAGAAAGAAGTTCTGTACCTCTATTTCTCGGAAGGTGGTCACCTGACGCTTGAACCGACGATCAAACAGGCGTGGGTTGATGCGCTGAAGTTCAACCATGGCGTTCTGGTCAAGGAAAAAGCGATCCCGCCGCTCGATTTCGATGCGTGGATTACGGAAGACTACATCAAGGCGGCCTATGCCGATATGGGCTTGGATTATGAGGCGGACAAGGCCGTCGTGGTTGATCCGGCAGAAGCCAACATGGGCCTTCCGATGGAGATCTGGCATGCGCGTGATGGTGTGTCGACATATCCGACAATGCCCGACTTCCTGACGGCGGTTGCAGCAATGAACGGTACCGGTGCCAAGCTGAACGCCACCTATGTCTACGACATCGAAACCGGCCTGAAGCTGTTTGGCAAAACCGCGTTCTGGGTCAAGGCGGGCGATGAATACGCTACCTTCCTGCGCAAAGGCGAAGCCGAGGCCTATGCCGCTGCGAACAGCGGGGCAGTCATCACCTTCGACGAAGCCATCGCTGATTTCGTGACCGAAGGCTGATCCAACCTTTGTTTGAAAAGGGTCGGGGCGCACATTCTGTGGTGTGCCCCGGCGAACTGAAAGCCAGACGGAGGCACGCCCATGGCGACCGCACTCAAAACTCAAGCTGCCACAGAAGAAACGCTCGAAAAACCGGCGCGGTTACGTCCCGATCTGGGCTCGGAACCTCCCAAAACCGGGCCAAGGATGTGGGAAAAAGTGTCATTGTCGCCCGCGCAGATGACCAATCTCGGGATTATGGCTGCATCTTTGATGTTTGGCGTTTTGATGTGGCACATCGTGACAGCGATTGATCTGAATTTCTTCATAAATTTCGAAAACGTCCCGTCGCCGGCGCGCGTGTTCACAGCCTTCTTTGCCCATGTGCAGACCGAGATTTTCTGGACCCATATCGGCGTATCCATGCGCCGGATCCTGATCAGTTTTTCACTCGCCACCGTTCTGGGGATCGCTATCGGACTGGTGATGGGCCGTTCCAAAATCGCCCGTGCGTTCATCATGCCATATATCGAGGTCATCCGCCCGATCCCTGCCGTGGCTTGGATCCCCTTGGCCATTCTGATGTGGCCGACGGAAGAAAGCTCGATCATCTACATCACGTTCCTCGGGGCCTTGTTTCCAATCGTTCTGAACACGCTTCACGGGGTGGAACAAACGCCCGAGGTGCTGGTGCGTGCGTCGCAGTCCCTTGGCGCATCCCGCGCAGCGGTCTTTCGGCATGTCGTCATTCCTGCGGCGTTGCCCTCGATTGCGGCGGGTCTGGCCATTGGGATGGGTGTCAGCTGGTTCTCGCTTCTGGCGGGTGAGATCATCTCGGGCCAATACGGCATCGGCTATTTCACGTGGGATGCCTACAGCCTGATCAACTATCAGGACATCGTGGTCGGCATGCTGGTGATCGGGTTCTTGGGTACCGGATCAACGGCAGCTGTCCGCCTGATGACGCGTCCGATGCTGGCTTGGCAGAAAAGGACACGCTGATGAAAACGCTGTCTGTCTTAGGTTCTGAAATCCGCAAGAACTGGCGCTACATGCTGGTCAATGGCGTTTTGTTTGCGCTGCTGTTCCAAGTTGCCATGCTGATCGCTTTGATGGTGCGGTTTCAGGCCTTTCCGAACTACACGACATTCTACAACTGGCCTGAAGCCGTTTCCGTCATCATCCAGTCGACGCCGTCCATTCGCGATATGGCACCGATCATCTGGGAAGAATGGCTGATCGAGATCGGGCGCATGAACTATGACTACGGCACGGGCATTTCCGAATGGAGCCTGAATGTCATCCCGTCACGCTTGCTGGTTCTGTTTTTCGTTGGGGCGATGGTGTCGCTATGTCTGGCGATGGTCCGTCGGGACACGTGTCAGTCCGGTATGTCAAACACGCTACGCGCCACAACAGGTGTTGGCACGCTTTTGATCGCAATGACCAACGCCACAATGAGCTGGGTCGTCTGCTGCGCTACGCCCACTTGGGTTGTGGGGCTCGCAATGTTGGGGTTGGGCGTGTCCAGCTCTCTCGCGCTTGAACAACTCGGGCCGGTTCTATCCGGCGCGGGGTTCGTTTTGTTGACTGCAATGATCATCGGCCTCGCGTGGCGCCGCGCCCGAAATGACCGTGATCCAGAAGGAGTTCTTGCCCATGCTTGACGTTCTGAAATTCAAATCACCCAACGTCGGCTCCACCAAAGACAAGGGTCGGATCGAGGTGAAAGATGTTTCGATCACCTTCGGCAAAGGTAGTAACGCCCATCGCGCCGTAGACACGACCGAAATTACAATCGAAGCAGGGCAATTTGTGTGCATTCTTGGCCCGTCGGGTTGCGGTAAATCCACGCTTCTGAATGCGATTGCGGGCTATGTGAAGCCAACGGAAGGCACATTGCTGGTGGATGGCGCCGAGGTTGATAAACCTGGCCCCGATCGTGGCATGGTGTTTCAACAATATTCGCTGCTTCCATGGAAAACCGTTTATGAAAACGTGGCCTTTGGCCCGAAAATGGCGGGCCACAGCAGGGTCGAGGCCGGATCGACCGCGAACACCTTTCTTGAACTCGTTGGGCTTAAGAAATTCGGGGATCGCTATCCGGCGGAACTGTCTGGCGGGATGCAGCAACGCGTGGGGATCGCTCGTGCGCTGGCCAATTATCCGTCGGTACTTTTGATGGATGAACCCTTTGGTGCGTTGGATGCCCAGACGCGTTTGATGATGCAGGAAAGCCTGCTGGATATCTGGCGCAAATTCGGGACGACCGTTGTGTTCGTGACCCACGATGTAGACGAGGCTGTTTTTCTGGCCGACCGCGTTCTGATCATGTCCACAGCGCCGGGTCGGATCATCGAAGACGTCAAGATTGATCTGCCACGACCGCGATCAACCGATATGGCGTCTAGTCCCGAATACGTACAGGCGCGGCAATTCTGTCTTGATACGATCAAGGCAGAAAGCCGCAAAGCGTTCGAGAACCAGAACTCATGATCCGCGCTCTGGTTCTTGCACTCGGCCTTATCGCTGGTCCTGTCAGCGCCCAGATGCAGGGCGTTCGGCTAGAGGACCCGGTTGCCATTCCGCCGTTCGAATTGTCCAACAATGTGGGCGAAACCTTTGGTGTCGATGATCTGAAGGGGCAGTGGACCCTGATCATGTTTGGCTTTCTGTCTTGTCCCGATGTGTGCCCGTTCACCCTGGGCAACCTTGAGGCTGCGGTCAGCGAAATGGGCATGCGCATGCGGCCCGACAGTGTGCCCAAAGTGGTATTTGTCTCGGTTGATCCGGACCGCGATCAGGACGCGGTGGATGACTACGCCAAATTCTTCCATCCGGATTTCAAGGGTGTCACCGGTGATCGTGAAAACATCGATGCACTGATCGAAGCGACAGACAGTTTCTATCGCCTGATGCCGCCGGACAAGACCGGCTATTACGAGGTTCAGCATAGTTCGTCGGTGTCGATCATCGCACCTGACGGAACCTTGCGTGCGAAGCTTCAGCCGCCGTTTGATCCGGGTCTGAGCGCCGAGTTCATGATGCAAAGCCAGATCCAGTACCGACGGGATCAGACGCAATGATTTCTGACCGCATCAAGATGGGTGTTCTTGCGGCTATGGGTGGAATTATCGCGGTGCCCGCATCTGCGGATTTCGACGCCGAAGCGTTCCCGCCATACGAAAGGTGCGCATTGTGTCACGGGCTGTTTGGTGAATCCGCCAATGCAAAGTTTCCGCATTTGGGCGGACAGAAGGCGGGGTACATCGCGGCCCAAATCAACGCGTTTCTGAATGGAAAGCGCCACAACGACGGTGGACAGATGGTGAATATCGTTTCCGAATTGAAGCCGGACGAAATCCCCGAGGTTGTGGAGTGGTTTTCATCGCAGGTCGCGCCGAAACCTAGCGGTGACGGAAGCGCGACAGGCGCCGCGCTTTATGAACAGTCGGGGTGTGATAGTTGTCATGGAAGAACCGCCACGTTCCCTGACGCGCCCCATCTGACGGCACAACACGCAGGCTATCTGACCAAACAGATGCGCGACTTCAGGGATGGGCGGCGTTTATCCGTCATGGCCGACATCCCCCACGGACGCCTTATGCCGGAAGCGGACGACGCTATTGCAGACATCGCCGCATATTTGTCATCGGTGGCGCGCCAATGACCATGCAAGACGACATTCATGTGGATGGCCCCGGTGCGATTTACCTTTCGGAATACTTCCTTGAACTGAACGAAGGGGCAGGGTTCCTGAACACCCTGTCAGATGATGATCGGAAAACGGTTCGGCGACACGGCACGAGATGCAGTTTTTCCAAAGGGGAAGGCATCTTCCACCAAGGCACCGCGCACACAGGCGTTTGGATCATCGAAAAAGGAAGGGTTCGAACCTTTTACACTGGCCCGTCCGGGCGAGAGATCACGCTGGCCTATTGGAGCGCCGGGCACTTTGTTGGCGGTCCCGAAGTTTTCGGACGTGGACGGCATGTCTGGTCAGGCGATGCGCTGGATGATTGCCAACTGCTGTTTTTGTCAGGCACCAGTCTGAAAACCCTCGTGCGCGAAATCCCCGAGGTGGCCATCGCTGTCATCGACGGGCTTGTGGCCAAAGGCAAAAGCTATTCGGCTCTGATCCAGATGTTGGGGACACGCACAGTGTCTGAAAGATTGCGGCAACTGCTGGTTATTCTGGCTGATGCCCATGGGCGGGATGAAGGCGACTGCATCATCGTCGACAGGTCGCTGACCTATGAACAAATCGCCGCCATCGTCGGCGCCACGCGCCAATGGGTGACACAGTCTCTGGACAAACTGAAATCCGCAGGTGTGCTTGAGATCACCCGAACCGAAATCATCATCCGCAACCTTGAAAGCCTAGAAGAATGAGCTGGTCCGGCGCGGTTCAGGCCCTGCCTTGGCGGGCGTCTTTTGTTCAGACGCTCTTTCCGGGGGGCGCTGTTGCTGTGGTGATCAGCCTTGCGGCGTCTGCAATTGCGTTTCGATACGGCGCGCCGGTCATGTTGTTTGCCTTATTGTTGGGGATGGCCATGTCGTTTCTGGCCGAAGATCCCAGGCTGACCGCTGGTATTCGTTTTGCCGCTTCCAACGGGCTCAAATTCGGCGTGGCGCTAATGGGGTTGCGGGTTTCTCTGGATCTGGTGATGGATTTGGGCGCGGGTGTTTTTGCGCTGATCGCCTTCGGAAGTGCGACAACGATTGGCGTGGGTCTTTTGATCGGTCGGTTTCTGGGATGGAACCGAGAGCAAACGATCATCGCATCTGGGGCCGTCGCCATTTGCGGGGCCTCTGCCGCGCTGGCATTGTCATCGGTCACGCGCAGTTTTCGGGACAAGGATGATCACACGCTGGTTGTCATTCTGGCCGCGACAACTCTGTCAACGGCTGCGATGATTTTCTATCCGGTCCTTTTAGACTTTCTGGGCTTTTCCGACGTGGCCGAGGGCATCATTCTGGGGGCCTCGATCCATGATGTTGCGCAGGTGGTCGGGGCTGGTTTTTCGGTGTCCGACAGCGCAGGTGAATCCGCTACCTTGTCCAAGATGACCCGCGTGGCGCTGTTGCCTGTGGTTTTGCTGGCCGTTCAGCTGTTTTCCCAAGGCCGGACGAATGAAGCAGACCGCCGTAAATTTGGATTGCCGTGGTTTGTCACTGCGTTCTTGGCGCTGATGGTTTTGAACCAGATCGCACCCATTCCTGCTGTCTTGATTGATACCAGCCGTTGGCTATCGTCCACGCTGCTTATCATTGCGGTTGCGGCCTTGGGCCTGAGCAGCGCCCCGAAGCGGCTATTAAAGGTCGGAGGGGCGACGCTTGCGTTCATGGGCGTCCTGTCTCTCTGGCTATTGTTATGCGCCTCGGTCGGGATTTGGCTGATAGGGTGAAGACTTCGGCGGTCTGATGACCGCTTGGCCTCAACAAGCGCTGGAAGTCCGCGGGTAAAAAATGTTACTCGGCCTCGGTGGCGCCGAATGACCTTGGCGTTAGCTTTGCAGACTGAGTGACAAAGAGCGCGCAACATGGCCTTGCCTGACGATAGCAAACAGATCGGACAAACAGATGTGCGCCGCGCCGCACGCCTGAGTGTTGCGCCGATGATGGATTGGACCGATCGTCATTGCCGCTATTTCCACCGCTTATTGTCGCAGAAAACGCTGCTTTACACGGAAATGGTGACGGCACCTGCCTTGGTCAAAGGCGGGGCTCTTCATCTTTTGGATTACGCACCAGAAGAACATCCGGTCGCGCTACAACTGGGTGGGTCCGATCCGCGGGAACTGGCGCAGGCCGCGCGTCTGGGGGCGCAGGCAGGCTATGACGAGATAAACCTGAACGTCGGCTGCCCGTCTGATCGCGTACAATCCGGTGCCTTCGGTGCGGTTTTGATGAAAGACCCTGGACTGGTCGCCGATTGCATCAAGGCGATGCAGGACAGCGTGGACGTTGCCGTAACGGTGAAATGCCGGATCGGGGTGGACGATCAAGAGCCCAGCGAAGTGCTGCCAGATTTTCTGTCGCGCGTTGCCGCAACCGGTTGTGACCGCTTCACGATCCATGCCCGCAAAGCGTGGCTGCAAGGGCTATCCCCGAAAGAAAACCGCGATATTCCTCCGCTGGATTACGATCTGGTGACTGAAATGAAGGGACTTTTCCCTGCGCTGCACATTTCCATAAACGGGGGCATAACGGATATCGATACGGCCTGTGATCTTCTGGATCGCGGGTTGGACGGGGTGATGATCGGGCGCGCCGCCTACCATCAGCCATGGGATATTCTTGCCAAGGTCGACAGTCAGATCTTTGGCATGGATACCGACGTTCCCGATCCGGTTTCAGTGGCCTTGGCCATGAAGCCCTACATCCAGCAACACCTGAAGCAAGGCGGTCGTTTGCATCAGATCACACGCCATATGTTGGGTCTTTTTGCTGGCCGCCCGGGTGCACGCCACTGGCGCCGCAGGCTTTCCGAGGACGGCGTGAAAAACGGTGCCGACGAAAGCCTGATCGATCGCGCATTGAACGATATGCGCGTGGCTGCAGCCGTCTAGAAATACGCTTTTCCATTTCAGGATTCGCAACTGTGCGGCTGGCCAAGGTCGCGCACGTCCGGAGAATTCCGGTGTAGCGACGTGGTTAATTTTAACTTTAGATGAGCTTAATTGTGTCGAAGGAAAGGCATTGTTTCCAGTTCATATAACAGTGAAAGAATTTGTTTGTAATTCTCCATAAATTCGTGAGGAAATGCGGCAGGATTGTGAGGTTTAGTTATGATTTGGCTTTGGACGCTTTTGCCGTTTTTGTTGATTGGTGGAACCATAGGTCTTCTGAACGACGACGATGACGGCGACGACGATAACAATTCGTCAAACCCTGAAACCCCCGAAACACCTGAAGAAACGAACGACCTGGTCCGGTTGACCGATGGCGCCGATCTGTATGACTCGACTGGTGGCGACGACACGGTGCGTGGCCTTGATGGTGACGACACGCTGATCGGATCGTCCGGTGACGACGAACTGCTGGGCGGCGAGGGCAACGACATTCTATTCGGCTTTGGCGGCAACGATCTGTTCCGTGCAGGTCCTGGTAATGACGATGCCAATGGTGGTGACGGCAATGACACGTTGTTCGGTGAAGGTGGCGACGACACGCTGGTTGGCCTTGCTGGAAATGACGATCTGATCGGCAACATCGGCAATGACTCGCTTCTGGGTGGGGATGGCGCTGATCTGATGCTGGGTGGCCTTGGTGAGGATGTTCTCGAAGGCGGTCTTGGCGGCGACTATCTTGATGGTGGTGCCAATGACGACACGCTAATCGGTGGCGCAGGCAACGACCTGATTTATGGTGTTGCAGGTCGTGATGTGATCAGCGGCGGCGACGGTGACGACACTGCTCTGGGTGGTGACGGCAATGACGTCGTGTCCGGCGGTGCAGGCGATGATGAACTGTTCGGCGGTCTTGGCGATGACTTCCTGACGGGCGGCGAAGGCATAGATACGGTTCTGGGCGACGAGGGCAACGATGTGATCTCGGGCGCAGAGGTTGTTGACGGTGGCTTGGGCGATGACAGCATCACAGCTGTTCTGATCGAAAACGCATCGACGATGACAGGCGGCGAAGGCAGCGACGAATTTACGCTCGATCTGACCCGTGATAGCGGTGATGCGCTTCTGACAGGTTCGGTGATCCGCGATTTCACGGTCGCTGGCGACGAAGCAGACGTGTTGCAGGTTCTGCTGGATGATGGTGATGCGGCGGACGAACTGTCTGTTGTTCCGGTGACTGGCACCACCAACGTGCAACTGGTTCTGACCCAGGGTGCCACATCCACAGTTCTGGCGGAAATCACAGATGGCGCCACCAACGGCTTTACGTTGGATAACGTCGTGATTGTTGAAGCTCCGGTCGCGCAGTCCGAAGCTCTCTGATCTTTAAAAGCTACTTGTTAACGGAACAGAGCGGGTTAGGCCCGCTCTTTTCTTTTGTGGATACCGCCACGGCGCTTCATAACCAGACCTTTACGATCAGGCAGTTCAGCCATGATGCGGCGGCGATCTACGGGGTTCATGCGCGACCATTCGGTGATCTCGGCGATCGAGCGAAAGCATCCCACGCACAACTTTGCCTCGGGATGGATCGAGCAGAGTTTTACGCAGGGACTTTCGATTTCGTCGCGTTTCCAAACGGCGTCAGAGTTAGACATGTGGTGTGCTATTCCTGATGTTTCCTGCGGATATGCGCCATTCGGTCCAGCGCACCTTGAAGGATATACGACGCGGCCACGTGATCGATGACCTCGGAACGACGCTTTCGGGACGTATCCGCCTCTAACAGGGCCCGTTCGGCGGCAACAGTCGATAGGCGCTCATCCCAGAATGTGATGATGCCGTCCCAAAGGCGGTCGAAATTGCGGGCAAATGCACGTGTCGATTGGCAGCGTGGCCCTTCCGAGCCATCCATGTTTCGCGGCAGGCCCAGAACAACAACGCCGATGTCGCGGTCTTTCAGGATCTTCAGAACGGCCTCAGCGTCGAGCGTAAATTTTTTCCGCCTTACCGTCTCCAACGGTGTTGCCACCGACATCATCCGGTCAGACACCGCGACGCCGATGGTTTTTGTGCCAAGATCCAGACCCGCGATGGCCGCGAACTGGGGCAGGGCGCCAGCAGCCTCGTCTATCGTTTCATAGATCACTGGCCGATCCCCGCGCCGGTCGCTGCATCACGCAAAGTGCGCAGGGCCGCGTCGTTGTCGCTGAAAACCTCTTGGCCGTCCGCATAGACCTTCATGGCCTCTTCTGCGCGGCCCAATACGGCAAGTGCCCCGATCAAACGCGCCCATTCTTCCGGCGAACCGCCTTCGGTCGATAGGCGTTCGGCCAGTTGAGCAACCATTCCTTCGATCATCTGAGCACGATCTTCGGCAGACATGTTTGCAGCGGATTCCATATCCTGCTGGGTCGGGCCCCGCAGCGGCGCGTTTGCCAAGGCAGGCGGAGAGTAATCGGTCACACCCGCTCGCACCGCGATTTCAGGGATCGCTTCAAGAATGGGGGTGACCCAAGGATCGGTGGCTTCAGAGTTGCGCAGCAGACGGTCCCAGATGCGAAGCGCGACGTCAGGACGACCGGTCTGCGCCATCAGCAAACCACGGTAATAGGCGACAACGTCGTTGGTTTCATCCCGCACAAAGGCCGCCTGCAGAACGCGCTCGGCCTCGGGCGATACATAACCACCGGCCGCCAGTACCATCATGTCCGCAAGGTCTGCGTAGTCTTCGGCGGTTGCGCTGTCAGCTTTCAAGGAAATAACGCGTTCTTGTGCAGCATAGGCGGCCGTGAAATTTCCCAAGGCCGCTTCGGAACGGGCCAGAAGCATAAAGCCTTGCAGGTCGTTGGGGCGTTCAGCCACCGCGCCGCGTAATTTCTGAACAAGATCAGAGTATTCTGAAGATGCCTCAAGCGAGGTAGAGGGCGGAATTTGTGCTTCGGCATCGGCCTGCGACGGGCGGTTCAACCGCGCCTGCTCTGCCGCATCGATGCGCGTCTTAAGCGACAAATCCCCGTAGCCGGGGGCGCCCAGTTCGGAATAAAGCGCAAACGCGCCGCCCAACAAAACCACTGCCGAGACACCGGCAGCCACACGACCGACGCCGCGCGGGCCGCCTTCGGACTGGGTGCTGTCAGCTGTCTTGGCGTCGATGGCAAGGATGCGACGGGAAACTTCGGTTCTCAGTCGTTCCGCTTCGTCCGCCGCGATGACGCCACGTGCCGCATCCTGTTCGATTTCGCGAAGCTGGTCTTTGTAGACATTCAGATCATATTTCTCAGGAGCGACCTCGGTCTCTCGATTGCGCAGCAGCGCGGATGCGAGAATTGCCGCGACTGCAAGTGCGAGAATGCCGGTGGTCAGCCAGAAAACCATGCCCGATGCCTTTCGTTTTTAGGTCACCAACACCTAGCCCGACAGGGATTGAGACAAAAGGGCAAATCTGCGTGAGGGGCGGCGTGTCGCAAGTGGCGTCTGAAATGACGGTTGCGACTATGCCAAGGGCAGGCTGATTTGGACTGATAGAAGCAAAATTAAGGTTGAATTGCGTACGAAACGCTGTTCCGTCTTCGCAGTTGCCCGAGAAGTCGCTTGGTATCACAGCGGCTGGGGACGTGCTTGGAAGAAAGCTACTCCGAAAAAGAGGTAAGATGTCATCATCGTGGGCGTAGGCGGCCACGCCCAGCTGACGGCGTAATATCTGGGCAAGAACGTTGGCATCACGGGCCATTCCGGGTTCTGGCTGGTTCATGGCGGAACTGATCGCCAAAGGTCATTCACCAATGACAGATGCATCCTCGATCAACCGTTTCAAAGAGGGCCGGCTTATCGATGAAAGCGTTGCCTCAGTGGTAGCGCGTTGATTTTCGGGAACCAAACCAAGGCTGACGGTGTTGTCTGTGTAAGAAACATTTATACAGGAGACGATCCATGTCTGCACACGAAACAAATTCCAGCAATTCGAATTCCGGCCTTGCATTCATCGTTGGCGCGCTTGTCGTTGCCGTCGCCGTTCTTGGCTGGGCGTTCTTCTCGGGCGCCGAAACAGGTGGCTCGTCTGACGACGTCACAATCAGCATTGAAGGCGCGGGCGAAGCAGCTCAGGAAGCCGGCCAAGCTGTTGAAGGTGCAGTCGAAGACGCTGCCAACTAATACACTCCCGCGCCTTGCCCGTTCGGGCGGTGTGCAACCGACATTACAGAACCGCTCTCTGGGCCTTTTTCGGGCACTTCCAGAGAGCGGTTTTTCTTTGGGCGCGGTGACCCGAACAGAACGAAGGATGCGAGGTACGTCACGCTGACCTTTGAATGCCCGTACTGTAGCGTGAAAGCCGAAAAAACCGAGGTGACCCCGGTGGTGAGGCGCATCTGAAACGGTTTGGGCCTGCGTCGCAGGACGAAGACGTCAAAGGCTATCTGTTCATGAGTGAGAACAGCAATGGTGTGCACTTTGAACGTTGGCTCCATACTGTGACGATGGAAGTTTACGGCAGCTATCCGGCCCAGACGACCGAACCGCCTGCCGGTATTCTGGCTGAGATCAAGAAAAGAACGGCCTGATCTCGCGTCGCACTTTTGGAATTGAATTGGTCGATGGCACGCTGGCCGGTGGTCCGGCAGGATCTGGGGCTGAACTGGGCGATCTCGAAGAAGAAAGAGAACTCTATCGGGAAACAGGGCCAAGTCCGGCGGCGGTGGCGGTGAATTCTGAGAACGGAAAAATCCGCTAATTTTTATCAGGATTGCCGGAACTCGCGCCATTTGGCTGCGTTCTGTTACTGAAAGGGCCGGTTCTAACAAAACTGGCCTTGACGTATGGGTGATCACGGATCACCTAACGAACCAGCTAATTTAATCCAAGAGGGGTCTAACATGGCTTTTGAACTTCCTGATCTTCCGTACGCACACGACGCACTTGCCGCGAAAGGCATGTCTGCTGAAACGCTCGAGTTTCACCACGATATCCACCACAAAGCGTACGTCGACAACGGCAACAAGCTGATCGCCGGCACCGAGTGGGACGGCAAGTCCATGGAAGAAATCATCAAGGGTACTTACGACGCCAACGCTGTCGCCCAGAGCGGTATCTTCAACAACATCTCTCAGCTGTGGAACCACAACCAGTTCTGGGAAATGATGACACCGAATGACAGCGCGATGCCCACCGAACTGGAAGCCGCGATTGTTGAGAGCTTTGGTTCGGTCGACAAATTCAAAGAAGACTTCGCAGCAGCAGGCGCGGGCCAGTTCGGTTCGGGCTGGGCATGGCTGGTCAAAGACACAGACGGTGGCCTGAAAGTGACCAAGACAGAAAACGGCGTGAACCCGCTGTGCTTCGGTCAGACAGCTCTGCTGGGCTGTGACGTTTGGGAACACTCCTACTACATCGACTTCCGCAACAAGCGCCCCGCGTACCTGTCCAACTTCCTGGATACACTGGTGAACTGGGAAAACGTGGCAGAGCGTCTGTCCAAAGCCTAATCAGGCTTGGCGCAAACGCGCCGTTGCAAACGAAAAAAGCCCCGTCAGACCGGCGGGGCTTTTATTGTGTCGGGCCACATGATTAGCTGACCTGAACGCGCGGTATGCGCATTTTCCAAAAAGTCGGTGCTTCTATGAAATCGGGAATTCTGGCGGTTGTCGCGGCCTGTGTGATCTGGGGCCTGTCCTCGATCTACTACAAGCAGCTGTCGCATGTTCCGTCTGACGAAGTTCTGGCGCATCGCACCGTCTGGTCGCTTGTGTTCTTTGCCGTCGTGCTGGCCGTGCAGGGGCGTATCGGCACCGTGCGCGCGGCCTTTTTGCCGGACAACAGGTGGAAGGTCGTCATCGCGGCGCTGATGATCTCTATCAACTGGTTCTTGTTCATCTGGTCGATTTCGGTGGGCCGCGCGACCGAGGCCAGTTTGGGGTACTACATTTTCCCTCTGGTGGCGGTGGTATTGGGTGTCATCGTATTCAAGGAACGCATGTCCCGAATGCAGATCGCGGCGGTGATGATCGCCGCGCTGGCGGTTTTGATCCTGTCCAGCCAATTGGGCCATCTGCCGTGGATTTCCCTGACATTGGCGCTGACCTTCGGGCTTTACGGCGTGACGAAGAAACGGCTTGAGCTTGGTCCCGTGGTTTCTGTCACGGCCGAGGTCGTGATGCTCGTGCCTTTCGCAATCGTCTGGTTGGTTTATTTGGTCAGCACAGGCTCGTCGCACTTCACGCAAAGTGCGGGCACGACGATTTTGCTGGTGTTGTCTGGGCCGCTGACGGCGACGCCGCTGATCCTGTTTTCCTATGCATCCAAACGAGTCGCGCTTGGGACAATGGGGATCATCCAGTACCTGAACCCGACACTGCAGTTCCTAGTGGCCACGCTATTGTTCCGCGAACCCTTTGGGTCCGGGCAGTTCATGGCCTTTGTTCTGATCTGGATCGCCCTGGCGGTCTTTACGTGGTCCGGGCTGCGTCAGGAAAAGGCGCGACGCAAAGCATCGGCGGCTGCATCGGCACCATCACAAATCTGAATGAAGTCCCGCAGGCTGGCATCTGCGAATTCATTGTCGATGATGTGGTCAATCAGCCCAACCAGCGGGCCCCAATAATTATCGACGTTCATCAGGATGATGGGTTTATCGTGCAAGCCAAGCTGACGCCATGTCAGCACCTCGAAGAATTCATCCATTGAACCGGCACCGCCGGGCATAACGACAATCGCGTCAGCGTTCATCACCATGACCTTTTTACGCTCGTGCATGGTTTCGGTGATAATAAAACGGGTCAGGTCTGTCTTGCCCACTTCCCAGCGCATCAGGTGGGTTGGAATAACGCCAAAGGTATCAGCGCCAGCTTCCTGAGCTGCCCGCGCAACAATGCCCATCAGGCCAACATCGCCCGCGCCGTAAACCAGCCGCCAGTTTTCTTCGGCAATGGCGCGGCCAAGACGATCGGCTTGTTCGGCGTACGCGGAATTTTTGCCCGAACGTGAGCCGCAATACACACATACAGATTTTGTTGTTGTCATGACCGGTCCAATATCAACGTGGGTTTTGACCCGTGATAGCGCCGTTGATATACACGCTCAACAGACCACTTGGGCGTATGGGGAAAAAGTCCTTGGGTCGGTGTCATGGAAGGTACGGAATGTCGAAATTTGTGTGGGCCAATGGGGCCACAGGCACGGTTCTTGGGGGAGCTGTCGCCATTGTTGCTGTCGTGGGCGGTGTGTTGGTCCTACAGCACATCACGAAGGATCAAACAGCCGAAAATACGGAAACAGCTGTCGCTGTGACAGAGACCGCGAAAGTCGTCGAAGCGCCTGTTGTGGTTGCCGACCCGGCACCAGAGGCTTCGGCCAGTGAGCCAGCCAGCACGGAGGCCGCCGCGGCTGATGTGCCTCAAACCGAACCAGTTGTTGAGCCAGAGCCCGAAGCCGAAAAACCGGCTGCCGATCAATCCGAGGTCGCGGAGCAACAGGCAGAGCAATCTCAAGAGCCGTCCACTGAAGAGGCCTCGGCTGAAGCTGAGGTCAAAGAGCCAGCTGCGGTCGAAGTAACGGAAAAGCCGACACAGGCCGATACCACGGCTGACGTGAGCAGCGCAGAAGAAACGGTAACCGAGACACCGTCAGAGGTCGAGGAGACCGTCCAAGCCGAACCGGAGGCCGCGGTGACAGCGCCCAGCTTCGATCTGGTGCGGATTGAAGCCGACGGTTCGGGCATGGTCGCCGGTCAGGCCGCGCCGGGTGCGGCCATTTCGATCCTTCTGGACGGACAGGTTATCGAAACCGCAAGCGCAGACCGTACAGGCAAGTTCGCAGCTTTTGTCACGCTTGAAAGCAGCAGCGAGCCGCGTGTCATGACGTTGAACGCATCCTTGGATGGGGCTGACGTGACAGGACCTTCCGAAGTGATCATCGCACCTATTGCTCAGCCCGTTGTGGCCGACGCAAAACCGGAACAAACGTCTGGGCAGCAGGCCGCACCGCAAGTCACCGAAGAGGTGTCTGAAGAGGTTGCCGTTGAAACGACTACTGCCACGTCGGCAACTCAGGATGAGACACGAGAGATTGCAGTACCGACCGTATCCGAAGCGACGGTCAGTACTGACACGGTTGCCGTGCCTGACGCTGACACACCAACAGAGGTTGCCGCGCTTCCCGAAGTTCCGAACGAACAGGCAGCCACTGCACCCTCACTTGGCGCCGTCATTTTGTCTGGTCCCGAAGGTGTGAAAGTTCTTCAGTCCGGTGGTCAGACGAGCCCTGCAGAACAAGACTTTGTCGCGCTTGATGCGATCACCTACGGCGATGATGGCACGGTTGAAGTTTCCGGTCGTGCAACGTCCGGAAGTCAGGTAAATGTGTATCTAAACAATGCCTTGTCGGCCAATTCTCAAGCGGACGGGGCAGGGGCGTGGAGTGTCCGTTTGGACGGTGTTGCGGTTGGCACCTACACGCTGCGCATGGATAGCGTGGACGAGACTGGCAAGGTGCTGGCTCGCATCGAAAGCCCGTTCCGTCGCGAAGACCAGCAAACCCTGATCGCTGCGACGCCCCGGACGCAGGGGGCGCGGGCAAAGGCGGTGACGGTTCAGCCGGGAAATACCCTGTGGGCGATTGCGCGTGAACAATTTGGTGACGGTGTCGCCTATGTCCGCCTGTTCGAAGCAAACCGCGATCTGATCCGTGACCCGGACTTGATCTATCCAGGACAAGTCTTTGCGATTCCTGAATAATTAAACGCTCAGGCGTCTGAACTGATCCCAAGGCCCTGGCGATAGTCGCTGGGGCTTTGTCCGTAGTGGCGGCGGAATGCGCGGCTGAAATACGCGGGGTCTTCAAAGCCCAGAGTATATCCGACCTCGGCCACAGACATGCGGGTATAGGCCAGCGACCGCTGCGCTTCTTGAAACAGCCACATATCGATCAATTTTGACGCGGACACGCCGGCCTCGGCCCGTGTGATCCGCGATAGCTGCGTTGATGTGATCGACAACGCAGCCGCATATTGCGCGACACTCCAGCGGTCTTTGATGTGGTTGGTTAGCAGCGCTTCGAGTTTTTCAAAATGACGGGACTTACCGCGCTTCTGATGATCCCTTTCGGCGTTCCGGGCAATGCGGACCATCAAGGTTTGGCTAAGGGATTGCAGCATTTGCAGGCGAAAAGCGGAATTGGCTTTGTGCTCTTCTTCAAGTTGGTGGAACAGATTGATAATCGCTTGATCAGGTTCGAAAGTGACAGGGTCCACCAAGGCGCGGCCGAGGTCTGTATCCGGTGAAAATACATGTGGATGGGCCTGAATCGGCAGGGACAAAACAAAGCCCTCGGTGCCTTTGCTGAAAGTGAACCCATGCACGGATTGGCGCGGGATGGACAGGATGCATGCCTTCGAAAAATCCAGCATTTTCCCATCAATACTCGCTTGGATGATCCCATCTAGAAGCAGAAAGACCTGATGCATTGCAGGATGCCGATGGGCGGAAATCACCCAGTCATGCAGTGCGGCACGGTCGGTGATCCGTTCGACATGCATAACATCGGGAAAGCCCTTTTCTTCGCCATAAAGCGAGAAGGATGGGATATGAGCGGGCGTGTTCATGTTCGAAAAGTACCATTCATTTTTAGCTCCGTCCATTCTGTTCCCAACATGGTGTCCGTTATTTTGTTGTCAAATCGGGATGAGGATTGGACGTTTATGAAAACGCAAGTCGGGATCATCGGTGGCGGTCCATCGGGGCTGATGCTGTCGCAGCTTTTGAATATGGCGGGCATTTCTACGGTCGTGCTGGAGCGCAAGGATCGGGATTATGTCCTGTCGCGCATTCGCGCTGGTGTTCTGGAACGAGGCACCGTCGATATGCTGCGCAAGGCGGGTGCGGCTGAACGGATGGATCGGGAAGGGCACCCGCATCAGGGCTGCTATTTCTCGACCGTCGAAGGCATGTTCAACGTGTCCTTCCGCGATGAGGTGGATGAAGAGGTCATGGTCTATGGCCAGACCGAGGTCACCAAAGACCTTTACGATGCGCAGGACGAAATCGGCGCGACGATCATCCATGACGCCGACAACGTGACGCCCCATGATATCACCAGCGATGCGCCATACCTGACCTACGAAAAGGACGGCGAAACGCACCGAGTGGATTGCGACTTCATTGCGGGCTGCGATGGCTTCCACGGGGTCAGCCGCAAATCCATCCCCGATGATATCCGCAAAGATTATGAACGCGTTTATCCGTTCGGCTGGCTGGGGATCCTGTCAGAAACCAAACCTGCCGCAGAAGAGCTGATCTACGCCAACCACCCGCGTGGCTTTGCGCTGGCGTCGATGCGTAACGACAACCTGTCGCGCTACTACATTCAGGTGCCTTTGACCGATAAAGTCGAAGACTGGTCCGATGACGCGTTCTGGGACGAACTCAAAAGCCGCCTTCCCGAGGAAGTGGCCGCGGGCATGGAAACCGGTCCCAGCATTGAAAATTCCATCGCTCCGCTGCGGTCCTTCGTGACCGAGCCCATGCGCTATGGTCAGATGTTCCTTGTGGGTGATGCAGCGCACATTGTGCCGCCGACGGGGGCCAAGGGCCTGAACCTTGCCATGAGCGACGTACACTACCTCTATGAGGGGCTGATTGCCTTCTACAAGGACGGTGATGCCACAGGGCTCGAAAAGTACTCAGAAGTCGCGTTGCAGCGCATCTGGAGCGCTATGCGCTTCTCGTGGTGGATGACGTCCATGCTGCACCGCTTCCCCGATCAATCGGACTTTGATCAGCGCATGCAGGAAAGCGAGTTGCGTCAGATGCTGACGGTCCCGTCGGCGCGCGCGACTATGGCGCTGAACTATGTGGGGCTGCCTTTTTAACCAGTGCGCCGAGTGTATCGATTAGCGCGGTCAGTTCGTTTGAAATGGCGGACTGATCGCGCACCGATATACCCACAGGGCCACCCAGCAGCGGATCGCCCAAATCCAGCGCGCAGATTGATCCGTTGGCCAGTTCATCTGCTATCACCGCACGCGAAATGAACCAGACTGTGTCTGACAGCATCACGGTTTTGCGCCCAAAAGCGAGCGACACATTCTCGAACGCGGGTTCAACGGTTTGCAGGTTTTTCGATAGCAACCATGCGCGCACCGCCGATGAAATGACGGCGCCGGCTGGTGGCAGCATCAGCGGGTAGTTCGCCAAAGACGCGGGATCAAGTTCCTGGCCCAGCAAATGGTGGTCTGGGCGGACGACAGCCAGAATTTGATCTGTGAACAGTTCGCGGAAGGACAGCCCCATCATTTGTTCCGGTGCGGACATGCGCCCGACAACGATATCCAGCGATCCGTCGCGGAGTTGTTGAAGCAGGCTCCAGTTCGGTCCGGTAGAAATCCGCAAATGGCATTGTGGGTGCGCTTTCCTGAATTCGATGGCGGCGCGGGGGAAAATGTCGGTGGCTACCGTGGGAAGCAATCCAACCGCAATCCGAGTTGAATGAGATTTCGCGCCGCGCACCATGTCCTGACCTTTTTCCAGATCAAGCAGGGCAGTGCTGGTAAATTGCTGGAACACGCGCCCACGCTGGTTGATCCGAAGCGAACGGCCTTTGCGATTGAATAACTTGGCCCCCAGTATTTCTTCAAGCTCTTTCAACGTCTGCGAGGCGGCAGGTTGGGAAATACCCAAACGATCCGCTGCCGAAGACAGGCTTTGCAGGTTGGCGGTTTCCAGAAACAACTGAAGATGGCGGAGTTTTATGCGACGATCGATCATTCATAACTTATAGATTATGAATTGAAGGAATAAATATAATTTTTTCCGGTTAAGCTTTGTGTATGACTATGGGGCAGGAGGACCAATACCCTATGTCCAAACGTTATGATGACGGAATGGCCGTGCGCCGTTCCGTATTGGGCGATGCCCATGTTGACCGCGCAGAAGCCGCTAAAACGCCCTTTGACGAGGCGTTCCAGACGATGATCACAGAAGGTGCTTGGGGCACTGTATGGGCGTCTGACGGCATCTCGCGCCGTGAGCGGTCCATGATTACGCTGGCCCTATTGGCAGCTTGTGGCAATTTCGAAGAAATTCCGATGCATATTCGGGCGACAGCCAACACAGGTGCCAGCAAACAGGACGTGCTCGAAGTGTTTCAGCACGTCGCGGTTTATGCGGGTGTGCCGCGTGCAAACCATGCGCTGAAGCTTGCGAAACAAACCTACGATGAAATGGAGAACGGCAATGGCTGATCTTGGTCCATTGATCCCGCGCAATCGCGATATTCATCCGGTGCCTTACGATCCGGGTTATAAAACCAGCGTCGCGCGCTCTCCTTCGCAGCCGCTGCTGTCGATGGAAAGTGGCGCATCCGAAGAAACCGGTCCGACATTCGGCCACGGCACATTCGGTGCGCTGGACAACAACCTGATCATGAACTTTTCCAAAGGGGCGGCGCCTGCGATTGGCGAACGTATCCTGATGCACGGCAAGGTTCTGGATGAACGTGGTCGCGGCGTGCCCAACACGCTGGTCGAGATTTGGCAGGCCAACGCCGGTGGCCGTTATCGCCACAAGAAAGACGGCTACCTTGCGCCGCTCGATCCGAACTTTGGCGGCTGCGGTCGAACGCTGACGGACGACGAAGGCAACTACCAGTTCCTGACCATCCGCCCCGGCGCATACCCTTGGCCGAACCGTGGCAATGACTGGCGTCCTATGCACATCCACATCTCGGTCTTTGGTCACAGCTTTGGCCAGCGCCTGATCACGCAGATGTATTTCCAAGGCGACCCGCTGATCGACATGTGTCCGATTGCTGCGACGATCAAGAACCGCTCCCAGTTGGATCGTCTGGTTGCGCCGTTGGACATGTCCAATTCGCGCCCGCTGGATTTCCTTGCCTACAAATTCGACATCGTTCTGCGCGGCCGCCGACAGACCATGTTCGAAAACAAACTCGAAGGGATGTGATCAATGGTTCAACCACTGGACATTCACCAAGAAACGCCGTCCCAAACAGCGGGTCCTTACGTTCATATCGGCCTGATGCCGTCCTTTGCAGGTATCCCCGATATCTACGAAAACCAACTGGGCGAAAGCCCGATTGCGGATGGCGCGAAAGGCGAAGTGATTGAGATCGTTGGCTCCATTTACGATGGCACCGGTTGGGCGATGCGCGATGCTTTGTTTGAAAGCTGGCAGGCAGATGCCTCTGGTAAATTCGCGGGCCAAGATGGCGCCGATCCGAGTGTATCAGGCTACTGCCGTTTTGCCGCCGATGGCGAAACAGGCGAATATACGCTGAAAACCGTTAAACCCGGATCGATTGCGGGCCGTGGTGGTCAGGTTCACGCGCCGCACATCTCGCTTTGGATCGTGGCACGCGGTATCAATATCGGCCTGCAAACACGCATCTATTTTGAAGATGAGGACAACAGCACCGATCCGTTGCTGAACCGTATCGAACAGCGTCAACGTGTGGACACTTTGATTGCCAAGAAAACGGCGGACGGCAAATACCGGTTCGATGTCCGTCTTCAAGGTGAAGGCGAAACCGTTTTCCTCGATATCTGAAACTGGTAACTCTGGGACAGAACAAACTCTGGAAAGAAAAACATGTCAGATCCTTGCATCATCTGCGTCGCCATCACCGGTTCTGTCCCGACCCAAGCGGATAATCCCGCTGTTCCGGTCACGATTTCTGAACAAGTCGAAAGCACCCATGCCGCGTATGAGGCCGGTGCCTCGATCGCCCATTGTCACGTGCGCGATGACGAAGGCAAACCCACCTCTGATCCCGAACTGTTTGCCCGTTTGAAGGAAGGCATTGAAAAACATTGCCCCGACATGATCGTGCAATTGTCGACAGGCGGCCGGTCGGGGGCGGGCAGGGAACGTGGGGGCATGTTGCCATTGTCACCCGACATGGCATCGCTGTCTGTGGGGTCGAACAATTTTCCGACCCGCGTTTATGAAAATTCGCCTGATCTGGTCGATTGGCTGTGTTCCCAAATGCTGGAATACAACGTGAAACCAGAAATCGAAGCGTTCGATTTGTCCCACATCATCCAAGCCACGCGGCTTCAAAAAGCGGGCAAGCTGAAAGGCCCGCTGTACGTGCAGTTTGTGATGGGCGTTCAAAACGCGATGATTGCGGATGAACGGGTTTTTGATTTTTACATCGAAACCCTGAAGCGGTTCGCGCCGGATGCGCAGTGGTGTGGGGCAGGGATCGGACGTCATCAGATCGAAGTGAACGAATGGTGCATTCGCAAAGGTGGCCATACGCGCACAGGTCTGGAAGACAACATTCGTCTGGATCGCGATAATCTTGCACCGTCGAACGCAGCTTTGGTCGAACGCGCAGTTGCGCTTTGTGAAAAATACGAACGCCCCGTGGCTACATGCGCAGAAGCGCGTCAGATTTTGGGGCTTTAACCCCTTATTTTTTAGAAATCAGACAATAAAAAAGCCCGCCAAGTTCGAAACTTGGCGGGCTTTCTGTTTTATGGCAGTGGCTTAGCCGCCGTGCTTTTTGATCAGCGCCTTGGCTTCTTCGATCAGAGCTGCGCCATCGATGCCTTTGGATTCCATATCTGCAATCCAACGCTCAATAACCGGCTGAGCCTTTTCTTTGAAGCGGGCAACTTCGGCTGCATCGAGTGTCACGATGTTATTGCCTTTGCCTTCCGCAATCGCGCGGCCGGGTGCATCGTATTCATACATGATACGCGATGCCATTTCGGCCAGCTTCATACCGGATTCCTGATCGATCGCCGCTTTGATGTCATCAGGCAGGCTTTCGTATTTGTCTTTGTTCATGACCATGATGATCGTGGCCGTGTACAAAGCTTCGTCGCCCGAGAATTCGGTGTGGTTGGAAACCAGATCCGACAGTTTGATCGCGGGTGTAACTTCCCACGGAATAACTGTGCCGTCGATAACACCTTTGGAAAGTGCTTCCGGAATGGCGGGCAGGGGCATACCAACCGGTGTTGCGCCCAGTTCGTTCAACATGTCGGTGATAACGCGGGTCGGACCACGCAGTTTCAGACCTTCCATGTCTTCCAGTTTGGAAACACCGTTTTCGGTGTGGATCACGCCGGGGCCATGAACCCATGCGCCCAGAACTTTCACGTCACCGTATTCGCTTTCCTGAAGGTCCGTTTCGACCATTTCCTGGAAAGCTTTCGCTGTCGCGACCGGATCCGTCATCATGAACGGAAGTTCGAAAACCTCGGTGCGCGGGAAGCGACCGGGGGTGTAGCCAACAACGGTCATGGTGATATCGGCAACGCCGTCAACGGCCTGATCGAACAGTGCGGGCGGCGGACCACCCAAAGCCATTGCATCGTAATGCTCGATTTTCACTTTGCCTCCGGCGGCTTCTTCAACTGCGGCGGCCCAGGGTTTCAGGATGTGCTTCGGCACTGTGGCCGGCGGCGGCAAGAATTGGTGTAGGCGAAGTGTAACTTCCTGGGCCGTCAACATGCCCGGAACCATGCCAGCAGCAAGCGCGATAGCGGCAGCTGTCTTCATGAAAAAGCGCTTTTTCATCTTTCCTCCTCATCGATGAAAACTGGCAGAAACCATCCCCACCAGAATCGTAGTTATGGTACATAATAATTCAGGCTAAGTCATTCTAAAATTACGGATAAATTCAGTGGGCCACGGAACCCGAACCCGTAAAATTTGACCTCATCGGGGTCGGTTATCCGCATATTCGGAAAGCGTTCGAACAGCAGTGGAAGCATGATTTCGGCGATCATCCGACGGGCCACATGTTTGCCCTGACAGAAGTGCGGGCCGTTGCCAAAACTCTGGTGGTCAATACGGTCGCGAAGCGCGTTGAACAGGTGCCCATCCTCGATCTCGTCTTCGTCCCAGTTGGCAGAGGCCTGAACAGTCATAACGACTTCGCCTTTGGGGATGTGGTAGCCTCTGATTTCGGTATCTTCGGTCACCAAACGCGATGACACTTGGATCGGCGCAACCCAACGGACGCCTTCTTCAAACGCCTGACCCCAAAGTTCGTTCTTAACCACTTCAGCTTTTTGATCGGGGTTGGTCAAAAGTCCGTACAAAATCGTCAGCAATGCGTCGCGTGGTTCGTTGATGCCACCACCGATCGCAATCTTGATGTTTGCAAAAATTTGGCTTTCGGGGATCGGACTATCCGCATTAACCATAACCGACAATGCACTGGCATTCGGCTCTTTTTTGTACTCAGAGCTTTTCTGGCGGAACAACTCATCCATCTCGATGTTGGCGGCGTCACACGGGGCGAAAAGCTCGTCTTTCCAGCCGAAGTTGCCGGCGCCGTCGATCAACACCTGCGACCACCGCTGCATGTCGTCGTCGCTGGCCTCTGTGATCCCCAAAAGGTGGGTCAGGCAGCGCGCGGCAAAGGGGCCGGCCAAGGCGGGGAAAAGATCAACCACTTCGCCCTTGGGCAAGCGTGTAACGTAGTCATAGGCAATTTGCCTGTAGATCGGCTCCCAGCACTGTTTGATTGCGCGGCCACCAAAGGCAGAGGCCATCGCGTTCCGTTCTCGGGAATGTTCCTCGCCGTCTTTACGCATCAGCGTGTGGGCCCGGAAGGCGCGCTCCATGGGTGTGTTGGGATCGTTCGAGCTGAAAAGAACCGGATTGTCTTTCACATACTTCGTATCCGACGCCTTGGTCAGCATGATACGATTGACAGAATTTACCTTGATAACAGGGCGTTGCTTCCGAAACTTCGCGTAAATCGGGTAGGGGTCCTGATACAGGTTCTGGATTGTCGTGCTGTCGTCTACTGGCACAGCCATTTGTGTCATCTCGGTCATCGTATCCTCCCAATCGACGGACTGCGAATTTAGCCACGCAGCTTACATCTGGCAATTAGATGGGGCTTGTTTGCTGTATCAAAATCCCTGATGATGCGCCGATGAAAGACGTCGATCCATATTCCGTAGATTTTTCCGCCTTACGCGTGCTTGAACTGGTGCATTCCTATGGCTCGTTCAGCCGTGCGGCTGAAACCTTGGGTGTTACGCAAAGTTCTGTCAGCTACACCATTGAAAGAAT
>CATNDK010000010.1 GCA_950096585.1 Thalassococcus halodurans
AGGGCATGGAGGCGGCCGGCCCGCTGGCCAAGAACATCGGCCCCGAGCGCACCGAGGCAATCCGCCAGCAGCTGGGCCTTGGCGTCGGCGACGCGGCCTTCTTCCTGGGTGGCAAGCCCGCCAGCTTCCAGCGGATCGCGGGCAAGGCGCGCGACGTGCTGGGCGAGGAACTGAAGCTGATCGACCCCAACCGCTTTGCCTTTGCCTGGATCGTGGATTTCCCGATCTACGAAAAGGACGAGGAGACCGGCGAAGTCGATTTCGAGCACAACCCCTTTTCCATGCCGCAGGGCGGGATGGAGGCGCTGCAGGGCGATCCGCTCAAGGTGCTGGGGTTCCAGTATGACCTGGCCTGCAACGGTTACGAGCTGGTGTCCGGCGCGATCCGGAACCACAAGCCCGAGGTTATGCTGAAGGCCTTCGAAATCGCAGGCTACGGCGCGGATGAGGTGAAGAACCGTTTTGGCGCGTTGTTTAACGCGTTCCACTACGGAGCCCCGCCGCACGGTGGCTGTGCTGCTGGTATCGACCGCATCGTGATGCTGCTGGCCGATCAGCAGAACATCCGCGAGGTCATCATGTTCCCGATGAACCAGCGCGCCGAAGACCTGATGATGAACGCACCGTCGGAACCGGCCAGCGACCAGCTGATGGAACTGAGCCTGCGCGTGATCCCGCAGGACTAAGTTTCGGCATAGCAGACTTAGAAAAGGCCCGCGCTGTGATGGCGCGGGCCTTTTTCGTTGGCCTTAGATGGCGATCTTTTCTTCAAGCCGGTCATGTAGCAATCCGCTGACCTGCGTCAGGGCCTTGGAAACCGGCACGCCGGACACCCGCGCCTGAAACAGGCGGTCGGCGGCATCGGCCAAGGGTGCGTCACCGGCGCTGTGGGCCACGCCCGACAGGAACCGGCTGACATAATCCAGCGTCTGGCCTGTCTGTTCTTCGCCCAGCACCTCGACCGCGTGGGCGATGTCGTCGCGATAGGCGATGGGGTCCGGTTTAATCCGTTCATCCGGAACCGAACGCGGCACGCGCGGGCGGCGTTCGGGCGGAAGGTGGCCCAGAATGGTTTGCTGGAACAGCCCCACACTGTTGATCGGTTTTTCAAGGAAGCCATCCGCGCCCGCTGCAATGGCGCATTCTGCGGCAAAGGGATCGCCGCTGGTGGCCAGAATCACCGAAACACGCGGCTTGGCATCTTTCAGTTCGGCCAGAAGATCGGCCCCTGATCCGTCGGGCAGCCCCATATCCACGATGATCACCGAAGGTCTGTAGACCTCAAGATGTCGTCGCGCCGATTTCAAACAGTCCGCACGCCGGATACGCGCACCGCTGCGAATACACAAAAGCCGCACTGCGTCGCAGGCAAAGCGGCTGTCTTCCACCACCAGAACCGTCAGCCCGAGCAGAGGGCGACTGGCGGTTGGGCGTGGCAGTCCGTCATTCACTCTAAGGTCGTCCATCTCACTCTCCTTGGGCAGCCTATGGATTCGGAGAGTGGCGATTCACAGCTAACGTGAAGTTAACAGCGACCCCGTGTCGCTTGCCCTGTGGCAACGTTCCACGTCATAAGCACGCAACGCATTTAGGAGGAGACCATAAAATGATCGGTCGTTTGAACCACGTCGCCATCGCTGTTCCTGATCTGGAAGCAGCCGCCAATCAGTACCGCACCGCATTGGGTGCCAAAGTCGGCGAGCCGCAGGATGAACCGGATCACGGCGTGACGGTCATTTTCATCGAACTTCCCAACACCAAGATCGAACTGCTGTACCCCTTGGGCGACAACAGCCCGATCAACGGCTTTCTGGAAAAGAACCCGTCGGGCGGCATCCACCACGTTTGCTATGAAGTCGACGACATCATCGCGGCGCGCGACCACCTGAAAGAAACAGGTGCCCGCGTTCTGGGCACAGGCGAACCCAAGATCGGCGCACACGGCAAGCCGGTTTTGTTCCTGCACCCGAAGGATTTCAACGGCTGCCTTGTTGAACTTGAACAAGTCTGACACAGGTATGGGGTGGCGGACACGCACGTCCGCCATCGTCACTGACTGAAAGAGGCCCACATGGGGATCACATCCGGACTCGTCCTATATTCGGTAATCTGGTTCATGACCTTTCTGGTGGTCATTCCGTTCCGTCTTCAGACGCAAGGCGATGTAGGTGAAGTTGTTCCCGGCACCCATGCGGGATCGCCCGAGGTGCATAACCTCAAGAAAAAAGCGTGGATCACCACGCTTATTTCCTGTGTTCTCTGGGCCATCATCGCGACGATCATCATCACAGGGATGATCACTGTCGAGGATTTCGACTGGTTCAATAACCTGAACCGGTCTTCCGACGCAGTTGGTGGAACAAATGGGTAAAGGTCGCCGCGCCTAGGATCGGGATCACAAGGTTGATCAGCGGAACCGAAAGCGGCATCGCCATCAAGGTACCAGCGGCCCAGATTGTGGGCATGTGACGACGGCGCATGGCCTTGGCTTCAGCCCGGCCAACGCGGCGCATGGCGGCCATAGTGAAATATTCACGGCCCAGCAGAAAACCGTTCAGCCCCCAGAAGATGAACAGGGCAAACGGGCTAAAGATAATGTACAGGATCAGTGCCACGATGTTGGCCCCGATCAGAACGCCCAAAAACACCCCCGTATCGCGCAGTGTGTCGGCCAGAGACACCTTCTGCGCGGCCGGCAGGCTTGGATAGTGTTTGTCTTCCACCGCCTGTGCCACGTCTTCGACGAAGATACCCGTCATGGCCGAGGCCACCGGCACCATCAGAAAGATCGACAGCACAAACATCAGAATGGCGGATCCCCAGCTGGTCAGATCGTCAATCCAGCGGACCTCGCCCACCAGCGGCAGGGTGACAACGTCAGGCGTGAACCACCCCACAAGCGTCACGAATACCGCGTAGATCACGCCCAAAAGCAGCAGGGCGCAGCCGATGCCCAGTAATAGAACACGGCGGAAACGCGGGTCGCCTAGCTGGCCCAGCGTTTTTGAAAAAGCGGAAATGATCATGCGTCGACCCAAGTGGTGATCGCGTCCAGATCAGGGCGCGGACGATCCGGCGGGGTGCTGGTTTCCGTGCCGATGTGCATAAAGCCCGCGACACGTTCGTTGTCCGCGAGGCCCAGCGCCTCTGCCATGAAACCACGATCATGGCTGACCCAACCGGACAGCCAGTTTGCGCCCCAGCCAGCGGCCAGCGCCGCGTTCAGAAACGCCAGACAAACGGCACCAGCGGAATAAGTCTGCTCAAGCGGCGGGATCTTTGGCGCGTCTTTCTGAACCTCAATCACAGCCACGCACATGGGGCTGTTGGCGAACTGGTCATGGCCTTTGGCGATCTTGTCCTCATCCAACCCCAGCGCCGCGCCGCGTTCTTTTGCAACGCCAGCCAGACGCGTCAGCGCATCGCCCTGCAACACAATAAAGCGCCATGGTTCCAGCTTGCCATGATCCGGCGTGCGGGCAGCAGCGGTCAGGATCGGCATCAGCGCATCCGCATCCGGCCCGGGTGCCTTCAGAGTTTTGGCAGGGCGCGAACGGCGCGACAGTAGGAACTCGAGGGCTTGGGGATTGGGTGTGGGCATGCGGTGTCTCCGATTGATGCCCTCTATTTCTGCGCAGCGTGGCCAAGTTTCAACCGCTGGATACTATTTCTGACAAAAAAGCTCTGTATAAACGGGGGTATGTCACATCCTGATCTCAGTCAGCTTGCCCTTGATGGCACCGAATTCACCGTCCGCGTGACACCCCGCGCGTCGAAGAACCGGATTGAGGCCGAGGGCGAACAGATCCGCGTTTATGTCACCACGGTTCCGGAAAACGGCAAGGCCAATACGGCCGTGCGCAAACTGCTGGCCAAGGCAATCGGCATTGCCCCGTCGCGACTGGTTCTGGTGTCGGGTGACACGTCCCGCGACAAACGGTTTCGCGTCGACCTGCGTTAGTCGTCGTCCGTTCGGGTGTAGACGCCTTCGGGCAGGGCAATCGCCGCTGCCAGATCGCGCATCTGCGAAATCGACAGGGTGATCATCATCGTCCTGTCAGTGCGCGGGTCATATTGTTCGATTGTGATGCACTCTTCGAATGTGTTGACGATCACATCCTCTTGGAGAGGGGCGTCGCCTTCATCCACAAGAGTCACAACGGTTGAGTCAAATTCGTGCTCGATGCTGAACATGAACTCAGGTTAGCCCTGCTTTTCCGATTTGCCTAGTCTTTCCCTGCGCTTGTGCATCGCAAAAAGGATCGGAGCCGCGACGTGATCGTAAAGTAGGCCGGTCAGTTGTCGCAGCACAGGCAGGCCCGTGACAGTCGCCATCCATCTGGTTTTCGAGGACTTCCGCCAAAGCATGCGGAAGGCATCCATACCGGACACAAGCTGCCCGTCGCTGACAACATAAAACCGCCGCGCGGCGTCATCGGCACTTAGGCCGTAGTCGGCGTATGTGGCGGTGCTTAACCCACAATAGGTGACATTCCCGTGTTCCGCGTCTGTCATGCTCTTGTACATGTCGACTTCGCGTGAACAAATCGGGCAAGTATCGTTATACAAGACTTTCAGTGGTCTGGTCATACGCAACATATAGGCGCTCTGGCGCGCTTTCCAAACCGCCTTTAAGGGGCTAGCGGCCAACGCGAACTGCGCTTAATTTCAACCATGACAAATTTCGGAGATGTCATGTACCGCCTGATCCCAGTTCTGGTTCTTCTTGCGCTAAGCGCCTGTACCGCGGCCGATTTTCCGGCTCCGAACCCGACGCCGCCTGCCCAGACGAAGCCGGTGCAAACACAGCCCGAACCGACCAAGGCAGAAATCCAGCAGCGTGCCAGCACCGCCGCGCGGAACTTCATCACCGTGGTCGAAACGGTAGAGCCCGTGGCCGAAGCGGAATGCCGCCGCCTTGCGCCGCGTGCGAACTGTGATTTCAACATCGTCGTCGATGACCGCCCCAATCAGGCCCCGAACGCATTCCAGACCATCGACCGACAGGGCCGACCGATCCTTGCGTTCAACCTTGCCCTGATCGCGTCGGTCCGGAACAAGGATGAAATGGCCTTTGTCATGGGGCACGAAGCCGCCCACCACATCCTGGGTCACCTGCAACGCACACAGCAGAACGCCGCTGTGGGCGCTGTGATCTTCTCGGGCCTTGCGGCCATGTCGGGTGCCAGCGCGTCCAGCGTGCGTTCGGCCGAAGAGTTCGGCGCAGCGATTGGCGCGCGCAGCTATTCCAAGGATTTCGAGCTGGAGGCGGACGGCCTTGGCACGCGGATCACAGCCCGCGCGGGCTATGACCCCATCCGCGGGGCCGAATTCTTTACCCGCCTGCCTGATCCCGGCAACAAATTCCTTGGAACGCACCCCCCGAACAAGGACCGCATCAACACGGTGCGCAAAGCGGCCAGCGCGCTGTAGGACCCCTTGATCTGAGTCAAAGCGCCTGAGGGGGCGCTACGGCATCCTGCCTGTGTATGACACGAAGGGATGCGACATGATTGGACGAGAAACACTGAAAAAGCACGCCCGTCTGGTAGACCTGATGGCCTCGAAGCTGGGCATCGATCTGGAAGAGCGTGCTTTGCGCGGCGACATCAACTTTGACGAAATTTCGGACGCCGTTCTGGCGTGTACGGGATGTTCCCACCCTTGCACCTGCGAACGTTGGTTGGCCGCAATGCCTGTGCCGCAGAATGACACGCCGGAGTACTGCCGGAACCGCCCCCTGTTCAAAGGCTTGAAAAACGCCTGAGAAGCGAAAAACGCGGCCCAGAAGGCCGCGCTGATC
This sequence comes from Thalassococcus halodurans, assembly GCA_950096585.1. GTDB lineage: Bacteria > Pseudomonadota > Alphaproteobacteria > Rhodobacterales > Rhodobacteraceae > Thalassococcus > Thalassococcus halodurans_A. The sequence goes on from CATNDK010000010.1 coordinate 5,804, forward strand.
TTACTTCGTGAAACCTTGGCTTAGTTGCGCAAGGTTTTCGCGGATTCTGTAATGTCGTAGTATTGGCCCGACGGACGGAAGCGCCACAGATAGGACGGCAGAACCGACGCTGTTGTTGTCGGCTCGATCCCCAGATCGGCCAGCGTTTTGGCACCCTCGGACACAACGTTGTCGTTGCGTAGGTTGGCCACCTGATCCGTTGTCAGCTGTGCCGGAACCAGTCCAAGGCTGATTGTCTGACCCAGTTCCATCAGCTTGGCCATGATGCCCGCCGCAAAGAACGGGATGTTCAGCACCAACCGCTTGCGGTGGATGACGGACAGCATTTCGTTCATCAATTCGCGGAACGTACGCACGTCAGGACCGCCCAGTTCGTAGATGCCCGGCTCGGCCTGGCCAAGAATGCCTTTGACTGCGGCCTGAGCCACGTCATCCACATAGACCGGCTGGAATTTTGTGTCCGCGCCAACGACCGGCAGGATCGGGCCGAAACGAGTCATGCTGGCGAAACGGTTGAAGAATTCGTCCTCCGGACCGAACACAATCGACGGACGCAGGATTATGGCCGTCGGGAAGGCGGCCAACACGGCCTCTTCACCTTCGGCTTTGGACTGGGCGTATTCGCTATCGCTGTCCGCATCGGCGCCGATCGCCGAAATCTGGACCATGCGCTGAACCGATTCTTCGGCGGCGATACGGGCGACGCGACCCGCGCCTTCCGCCTGAACCGCATCAAAGGTGTTCTTGCCGTCTTCCGCCAGAACGCCCACGCAGTTCACAACCACGTCTGCGCCTTTGGTGACGGCGCGAACCGATTCGTCATCGCGAATGTTGCAGAACACTGGTTCGACCTGACCGACAACGCCGTAGGGGCGCACGAACAACGCATCATTGGGGCGACGTACCGCAACGCGGACACGCCAGCCTTCTTTGGCCATACGTCGTGCGATGTACCGGCCGACAAAGCCTGAGCCGCCGAAAATAGTGACGAGGTTCGACATCGGATCACTCTCCAGATCTTGCTGTTGGGCCTGTGTCTAGCCCTCTGAAGGGCCTCGGGCAAGGTGCAGTGAAAGAAAGCAGTAAAAGAGTCGCAAAATGTGCGTTGACACTGTCTGAGCTTATGGATACATCGCCCCCCACGACACCTGCCCAGGTGGCGGAATGGTAGACGCGCTGGCTTCAGGTGCCAGTGGCCGCAAGGCCGTGGAGGTTCGAGTCCTCTCCTGGGCACCAATTCCCCTGAGATCGATATTAGATGTTCCCGCTGCCATTCGCTGGTGCGCGTTTCGGCGCAATTCTACGCGAATTTTTGCGATGCTAGGGCGCGCGGAAGCACGGTTGTCAGGCGCAAAAGTAAATCCGACTCACGTTTCGATAGAACCGCAGTATGCAGAAGATCAGGTGTTTGACGCCCCGAAATTCATGGGACTAGCCTCTTTTTCGGTGGGGGCATTCGATTGTGAAGAAATGGGGCACAGCCCCCAGAATCAGGAGCCCCAGAAAATGCGCATTACGCTTAGTGTAATCACGCTTGTTGGATTCGCCCTATCGGCCTGCTCGGAAGCGGACATGCCGTTGATTACGGCCGAACCGACCTTTGACAAATATGGCAGCGCCAGTGGCTGCGAAGACGGTTTTGTTCTTATGACAGAGGGGCAATACGTTAATCTTTGCCTACCGGTGAACGAAGGCTGCACCGAGGATTATAACCGCGAGACAGAGCAATGCCGCCCCTACCGGCGGACCTATGACGAAAACGGTGGTGATACTCCGGACTATCCAGACGACAGCACAACTGAAGATCGCTATCCTGATCAGTCACCTCAGATGGAGGTAACTGGAAACTCGCTGACCATCTCAAACTAGTTCCGACGGGGCCAGGCTGGCAGTTCCAGCTTGGCCTCACTCCGCCTAAACCGCCTGCACAGCAGATCGGTCAACGGCGAGTCTGGATTGCTGCCCCATGAGATCCAAAAGCAACCAAACGCGCTGCTTTTCGTCCATACTCAGGATGCGCCCGACAGCATTGGTGAAGGGCCCGCGCGTAATGACCACGCTGGTGCCCTCTTTCAGCGTTGTGTCAGAAATGACCTGATCGCTTTCATCACAACGTTGCCTTAGATCGGCGATGAATTCAGGCGGGATTTCAGCGGGCGCAGACCCAAAGCTCACAAGCTTGGTAATGCCTTGCGTTGCATTCACAGAGCGCCACACACTTCCACCCGCGTCAAAGGCCACAAAAATATACCCGGGAAACAGTGGCTTGGCTGCCGACACAAAGCGACCGCGCTGGCGTGTCGTCGCCTGATACATCGGCAAAAAGGCCTTGAACCCCTGCCTTTCCAGATTGCGCTGTGCGATTGCGTGGCTGTTTGGCTTCAATTGCGCCAGATACCACTTTTTCAGTTCGGTCATTGTAAAACGCCCCAAAAGCCACCCTTGTGAGTAACGGATTTTCGAGACATCGAAAAGAAAAACGTTCAATTTTGAGCGAACCTGGCAGTTCGTCGCCTTAGCGCATCAATCTGCTTCGGGCATGACAGCGGCCCGAAGACCGCTGCCAGATAGGGATTAGGCCCCGGCAGGCACCAGCGCTTCTACGATTTTACGCATCGCGCCCGACCGCATCGGGCCGTGAATGCACTCGTCGTAGATTTCGACTTGGCGACAAAAGCTTAGCACGGCGCGGACCGTATTTTTCGTCATCAAACCGTTGACGTTGCCCTTGTACAATCCGAGGTCCTTCAGCTTTTCCTGCAACAAATAGGTATAGGCGTTCTTGTCTTCCCAGAACACGCGCTGGAACCCATAGCGGAAAGCATCATCCTGATACCCTGCAAGCAGATCCGACAACGCAGGTCCAACGTCGCGCGGGCGTTTGCTATCCAGCGTCAGGTAAACAGTTTCCGTCGCGCGGGTCCTGTCTGACAGAATTTCGGAATAGGCCTCGAGGTAGTCTTGGCGTTTCCGCCATGCGTTTTCAACCAACCCCGGCTTTTCACGGGTCAGCTGGATCAACGCACCGGCCGCACTGGCGTTGCCTTGATCTGCTTCTGCCTCAAGGGCGGCAACCAGTGCCGGCATATCCGTACTAAATCGACGGCCTTCGGCAAGCAACTCAACCGCGGCGATTTTGTAGTCGATCTTGTCTTCCTCGATGCCAGAAAGCAGGGCACTGACACCCTTCTGAACATCCGTGGAATATCCGAAATCGCGATTGATATGGCCTACCGCGATTTCCAGGTCGGCATCCTCTAAACCGGCTTCCGAGGCCTTCTGCAAGGTGCGCAAAGCAGCACTACCCCTGTTCAGTCGCACTTGGATGTCGGCAAGACCAAACATTGATTTCTCGCGACCTGCATCAACAGCTTGCTGGTAATAGTTCATCGCCTGCGCATAGTCGCGTTCGACGACATAACCATAGCGGTAAAAGACTGCGATCCTGTCCAATGCATAGGCGTCGCCCTGATCCGCAAGTTGCCGAAAGATCGCCAGGCTTTTTTCATGATCCACTTGACCCGACCAGCCATAGTAATGGGCTTGCGCCAATGTCGATCCGGCACGCTGATCGCCATCGGCCCACAACGCCTCAAGCTCGGCCATGCCATCCTGTTGATCAGAAATGTCGCCAAAATCACCGCGTACGTTAGCTTTGGCGCGGTCCACTTCATAACCGCCAGACACCCCCGCTTCCTCTGCTTTTTCAAAAGCAGCAAAAGCGTCTTCGGGTCGGCCTGCATGCAACAAGGCAATGCCCAACTCGCCTAATGAGTCTGCTCGGCCCAAGTCGACTGATCGCTGGTAATATTCGACTGCTTTGTCCATGTCTTGGTCGGTCAGAATTCCAAACCGATAGACCCGTGCTAGGCGATAGGCAGACAGCGCATGCCCCTGATCTACCAAGCCCTGATAGGACGCTATGACATCAGCCATTTCACCCGGTGTTTCTGCCGCAAACTGAGCCTTCTGAGTTTGCGCATACGCCGTGCTGAGCTGCAAAGGATCCGCAGTTTCCTGAGCGTGTAGTAGGGCAGGAGATCCAATAAGAGATGTCAAAAGTACCGTAGTTCTGAAAAACTTGTGAAGGGCCATTTTACCCCCTCCTATTCCTTCAAAGGTCATTCCGAATTGTAACACAAAAGCCATTTTTTCCAAAGCGTTGCGACGCTGTTCACTAAATTGCGAAGCGCTGAAATTTCTATGCCGTTGCGTATAATTTTGGCGCTTCGGGGATGGGTAGTTTGCCAGCCCGCAGATTCAACTCAACAGAACACAAGCACCACAAAATCTTACCAAGACCTAGAATATCCTTTTCAAATTCTTCCATCAGGGCCATCGAGTCGAGCCAATAGAGAATTTTCCGCTCAGCCAGCGACGTAATGAGCTCTTTCGCGAATTCGTTGAAATTTTCGTTGTCCAGCCAAAGCGATTCCCAATTTGTATGCAAAGACGTCTTAGCCGATTGCTGCAATTTTTCTTTGTGTGTTTCGGGCTCCGGATCCGGTGAAAAACGCGGATCCTCAGGATGGACCAAATCCAGATAAATCTCGGGAAAGTTGCTTTTGAGCATTGCCTTGTAATGCTTCTGATCCAACCGTTCTTCAGTCGGCATGGACAGATACGACTTCTGCCAGCGCGGATCGTCATAGACCGTAATCTGGTGCTTATTTCGGTTTGCTTGGCCTTCCGCAGACACATTGAACGTCTTTTCGTCTGGCAGAAAATTCAGACCAATGCGCTGGTATTGCCGATAACACATGTCAAGCTGGTCATCGAAGCACATCAAATCCTTCGACAACAGAGGCTTGCCTGGCAGCAGATGGTAGGCATCGTACTCTGGCGGCAGCATCGACTTGATGACCCGCTTTGAAGAAGGTCGGAAAATCTCGTTCTTGTGGACAAAAGAAGCCAAGGCTTCGTCCCATGTTTCATGCACCACACCATGCAGGCGTTTGCCCGAGGTCGCATCGCCGAGGAAGCCCGAGATCGATGGCATCCACCCGAATTTTGACAAAGGGTTATTTGTCTGAAGCGAAATACCATAGAGCACGCCTGTCGTTTCAGGCGGGCGCAGCTTTAGGCGCTTTACCCAGTCATCACTGGAATAAACGCCGTCGGCGGTCCCGATTAATAAATGATGCGGCAGGATGTGTTCGGTGAAAAAACGGGCCCGTTCGAAATCTTTGTTACCCGCTTGGCCCTTGGTGAACGCGATGATGTTTTCCGGCGGAAGCACATCGAGAACAGCCCCCAGCAAACCGCGGGAATCCATACCGGCTGTTACGCCGATTTTGATTTTGTCGATGCCACGCGCTTCGAATTTCTCACGGAGAATTTTGGCTGCTAGAAGACGGGCAGAGTTGTAGTCGCGCCAGTCGAAAACTTCGACGCCGTCGTCCGTCAGGATTTCCTGATACATGTTTGCGACGACCTTGGCCTTATCCAGACTTGGCCGGAAGGCGTAGTGCATGAAATCGCAAATTACGCGGTATTCGGGGCTAAGTGTCATGCCCGTTTCGCTTTTGCAGATTTCTTTTTCACCCGCGCAATGCAGAACAGGTTCTGTGTTTCGAAATCACGATCCGTAAGATACGGGTAGCGTGCCCTGATCTTATCCGTAAGGCGGCCCAATCCGGTATCCGGACGCGACGGGCGTTCATCGAATTCTTCTACGTCAAAGTATTTGTGGGTCAGCTCGATGATGTCATCCAGCCGGATCCTATTCAGGCCACGACCGATATAGTGACCTTCGGGTGGATCGAATTCGACATGACCCCAATCGATCATCTCGCGTTGACCGGCATCATCAAGGTTGATGGCAGACACGGTTTTCGGCGGAAGATGATGTCCGTTCCACGCATAAAAATTGTGGTGGTTGTAGACCACTTTTCCGTCAGGGCGCAGGCGTTCGGCCATGGCTTGGAAGATGCCCTCAAGATCGGACAGGTGTTCTGTCACATTGTGGAGCACCGCCAGATCGAAACCGTCCCCTTTGTCCAACGACTGAAGGGGCGCGGGCGTGACGTTCCACGGTGGGATTTGCTGATGAATTTGCCTTGGCGTCCAGCCAAAGGGTTCTTTCCTCTTGGCGGTCAGGTTCTTGGCGCGATCCTTATCTGGCTTCGCAATCGGATCGACGCCCATATAGGAATTCGCGCCCAAAATCAGATAGCCGATGCCGTGCAATCCCGGACCGCAGCCTACATCAAGAATGTCCTTCCCTTTGACCAGATTCTGGATCGTGCGCGGCCAGCTCATATACCCGAAATCGAACGCGCGTTCGATGATACGTGGGGCAAAGGCCTTGCCGCGCCAAGCTTTGTCGGCATTGTTCAGCCAGTAGGCCCGCATCGCCAAATGGGCGCTTTTCTTGATGTCCGCCACCGGTTGAAGATGCGCAACGGTGTCGTTTTGGATCGCAAAAATTTCAGAAAACAGGCCAAGATCCGAGGGATCAATCCGCCGTGTATCGATGGTTGGCTCAAGCCGCTCCCATAGCTGGGTGTTGGCCGGATCGGGGGTGAGAAGGGACAGCCTGTCATAGGCATCGGACCATTCACCAATTTCGACCAGCTTGATGATTTGCGCGACCTCGTAGGGACCGTTTGTATCCGAATTGGCAGGCTGGGCAGGTGCATTCGCGGCATCGAGCTGCTTTTCCAGAACATCGTCAATGTCAGCAGGAATGTCTTTCACAACCAGCGAAAGCACATTGGACTTTGTCGCCTGATTACTGGGCGAACTTTCGAAAATCCCGCATGACACAAGCCGGTCCACATAGGCCATCATGTCATGAAACTGCGGGTTCAAGCCATTCTTGATCATGACCTGAGCCCCGGGCTTGAGATGTTTGACCACGGGCAGGAAGCACTGCATCAAAGCGTCAGCTGCCTTTGGTGAATCGATAACCAGCATATCGATTTCGCCATCCGACCACTCGAATTCAGCAAAATCTGCCTCGTGGATATGAACATCGGCGTCACAGTGCGCCATAATGCCCTCGAACAGCGGGCGAAAGCTTTCACCTGGTTCGATCATATCCGGCACACGGCGGTTGTGATCTTTCGTCCACTTGAAGTTATCGATGACGTGCAGATTTCCCAAAGACGCCAATTCAACGCTTAGGACACCCAACCAAGGACCCATTTCAACAATGGTCGAATTCTTGGGCAGAGCTTCTGCAACATGACGAACCCTGTTCACATCGCGTTCGCCGATCATGCGCGGGTGCCCTTTTTTCATAAGAGCCGTGATCTGCCGCTTACCGATTTTGGTCGCCATCGTTCACAAAAACCTTTTGGTCCTTAAATCGCAGTTCGGGGCCGGAGAACCAATGTTTTCCCGCCCCGCAATTATTCAGCACCGAATTCGTCGATCAAGCAGGATCGATCCGTTATGGGTTGGTCGGTCCGACGCCGCCACCTTCGTTGCTGGTGCCGTTGCCACCGCCGCCGCCTTCACCGACGCCACAGTTACCGCCACCACCACCGGCGCAATCATACGGATCATTACTGGCAAGATAGAGCCAGTTTTCAAGGTAAGATTGGCGATCAAATGTACCGTTGCCCAAAGCGCGTGACCGAACCCGCATCAATTCTGCAAAGCCTGCATTGTCATTCCGGTCAGCCAGATACCGAGTCCAGAACGCGTCCAACGCCGACATTTCGTCGGTCATGGCAACGGCATAGGACATCGACATGATCGAGCGGTAGTCCGAGGTCGTTTTCAAACGGGCCAAAAGCCGTTCGATCGGTTCCGAGAGTGTTGTTTCGCTTTGTGTATTCTCGATTTCGCGCCGGGCTTCCAGCCAACCATCGAAAACGTCATCCTTGGGCGCGATCGGGAATGCCGATGCGACACCCGCGGATGACAGAACAAATGCGCCTGTCCAAAATCGTTTCGAAGCTATGAATTTGAAAAATTTCTTCATGATCTCAACTTCCCTACTGGATCACAATTCCAGCAATGGAATAGTCGTTACTTGTCAGTGGCTCGCTGGTGAAAACGATGCGATCCACGGCGATACCATTACCCGAGTACCAACCAATTTCTCCGTTCGGGATGCTGCCCACACGACGCGCGTTCGTTGCGTCAATGCGCAGCTTTTCCAAGCTTGCGAGATTGTCCCGTGCAGCCAGAATACGCGCTGCGTTTTCGGAACCGGCCTTGAACACCGTGATGTTCGTTGCACCGCCAAGCAATTCGGCGATCGGAATATCGACTGTTTCGATACCAGCAAAAATCGCCTGCTTTTCACGATCGATATCGCCAAGCGGCAGCGTCACAACACCGGTCCCATCGGGATCGGGCATGTAGATGCTGATGTCATCTGTACCGATCAAAATACGGTTCAGGAGATCGCCGTCTTCAACAAACGCTTCGGGGAAGAGACCGTTGAACGGGTCGCGAGGCAGATCGATCTGACCGGACATGCGCGCCTGCAATACGGGCGCCTCTCCGCGGAACATTTCGAAATCTGCAACTTCGGCATCTGCTGCGTTGGCATTCGCTGTGTGATAGCGGCCCGCCTCGGAAATAAAGACGTCGCTCAGCCAGATGCCACGCGTTTGAACAGGAGAAGAGAATTCGACGACCAGACGTTCGTCCACGTCGATTTCGTCATTTTGATTGCCGCCCTGAACGCCAAATCCGTCAACCGGATCCCAGTAAAGAGTCGCAGGAACCCATACATCGCCATCGCCAACCTGACGTTCGGCTGTGACGGTTACGCCAGCGACTTCGCATGTGGGCAGATCAATGCACACCGCATATGCGGTACGACGAAAGTCAAGCTGACCGTCCAGCGCTTCGTCGATGGACTGTGTTGTAACGCCCTGAGCCGCAGCTGAGAGTGCGAGCGAAGAGGTTAGCGCGGTTGTCGCCGCAATCAGAAAGTACTTCATTTTTACACCTTGGCTAATTCGTTGCCAACGATCGCTTCAAAGTAGAAAACCGGCGGGGCATTCGCTATTTCCGGTTATCTTTAGTTAAGATTTACGCAAAATTGGTCGTTCTATTGTTATCTAAAGTTTAGCATGTGACTGAAATTGGGTCAATTTTTCCTTATTTGCACTGCCGCGCCCCCTAAAAAGCCTTATTTTGCACCACATTTCGGTCACATTCTGTGGTCTGCGACACATATTTGGGCGCGGGCGAACCTAACAACTTAAAATTGCGCGGTATTTTTATAGAGGCCAGTAGGTCGAAAATCGGGCGATTGTTGATCATATGGCGATAAAAAAATAGGTTGATTTTGGGGTGATTCGTACCTCTCTTTGATAAAACGATAAATTTTAGACTTCGGTTTTGTGTGCATAATGAATTTGGTCGACAGTGACCCTGACCGGGCGTTCAAGCCCGTTGACGCCGGAGCGTTGCGTGTAGACGTTATGCGCAGGTGTGCTGCCGGTGACTATGTCGACGCGATCCTGCTTCTGGAAGAAAGCGGACTATCGGCTGAAGACGCCCCCGGATTGTGGGAGTATCTGGCCCGCCAATTGACCAACGCAGGTCTCGATCAACTGGCCATCACGGTGCGCGAACGGCTTGCCGTGGCCGGAACCTACACAAGCGAAATGGCTTTGTCGGATGCAAAGCTGGCATTGGATCAGGGCAATTCTGAACGCGCGCGGATCATCCTGAAATCTGTGTTCGGCCATTCCGATATGCCGGACTCGGTTGCCAAGCTGTTGGCGCGGGCCATCGGCGACAGTGATCCCCAGACAGCGCTCGGGCTGATCGCCGAGCTAAGCGATAACGACCCCGAAGCGGCGCTTGCGGAAATCGACATCCTGCGGGCGAACGAACGCCTGATCGAAGCCGAAAAACGCTGCCGCAGCAAAATGCGCCGCTTTCTTGAGGATGACCGGTTTCACACCCGCTTGGCCCGTATATCCACATCGTTGAACAATCTCGACGATGCTCTTGCGATCTGGACCGCCGTGGGGCGCCGGTCGCCGTCCATGCGCGCGACCACGCTTCTGAATCGCGTCCGGCTTTTGCACCGGCTTGAACGCTATGCCGAGGCGAAAACGCTGATCGCTGATATGCTGGCTGACCATGCGCCACTGGCCGATCTGATGTCGGCTGTCGCCATTTTCGGAATGAACGATCTGTCCGACGCACTGTTGATCAAGGCTGTGGCCGAACACCGGTTCGATCCGCTTTCAGATCGCGAATGGCACCGCGCCCAACATCTTTTGCTGCAAAACGGTGAAATCGGACGGCTGGTTTGGTTGTCCAAGCAAAAAGTGCCAATCGGGAAAACCGTGCAAGAAGCACTGGCTGCAGCAAAGCGGCTTTTCGGGCCGCGGCTGGACCAGATCAAATCGATCTCGGATGGGGCAGCGTTTACGTCGCCCGAATGCCTGTTGCCTTTTCCGCCCCATATGCATTTTGCCCGTCCGCTACGGTCACTGGATGATGAGCGCTGCAAGATTTTGTTGGTGAATGCTTCATTGGCTGGTGGCGGCGCAGAACGTCAGTTGGTCGTGCTGGTCAAGGCGCTGATCCATAGCGGCATTGCCGCCGAAAATATCGACGTAGCCCTATTTTCCCTGTCACAAGATCGGGGCCGCGCGCATTTCCTGAAGGACATGGACGCGCTGGGTGTGCGCATTCACGATTTGCAGCAAGAGACCGAACAGCGTCACATCACCGACAAGGATTTCGAAGATCGGGTCTTGCTGTTGCCCAGCCCCCTACGGGGCGACGTTGTTGCCCTTCAAAGCCTCGTTCAGAAATTGAAACCCGGTGTTTTGCACGGCTGGCAGGACAGGGCATCGCTTGCTGCGGGGTTCGTGGGTGCGCATCTCGGCATCGAAAGCATCGTCATGTCGGCCCGCAATATGCAGCCGCAAAAACGGGAGCCTGGCGCACAGCAGGATTTCCAAGGGTTATTCCGTGCCCTCTGCGCGCTACCTAATGTCACTTTGACTGCCAATGCCACAGAAGGCGCACGCGATTACGAGGCTTGGCTGGACATGGACAGAGGCTCTGTGCGTGTGCTTGAAAACGGGTTGGATCTATCCCGTTTCCGGATGCCAAGGGCCAAGGCCAAACAAGTCACCGACGGCAAACGCAACGTTACTATTACCGGCGTTTTCCGGCTGGCGCCAAACAAACGGCCATTGCTTTGGCTGGACACAATCGCGCGCCTTACCGAAATTTCTCAGTTCGACATTCAGGCACGACTGATTGGCGTCGGCCCTTTGCGCGCCGAAGTCGAAGACCATTGCGAAACACTGGGGCTGTATAATGTGCAGCTTGAAGGCAGTCATAATGAAATCGGCGCCATCTATAAAGGGTCCGACATTGTCCTGTTGATGTCCCGTGTCGAAGGTACGCCGAACGTGCTGCTTGAAGCGCAGGCTCTGGGGCTTCCGGTTGTTGGCTGTGACGTCGGTGGCGTGCGCTCGGCCGTTCAGTCGGAAGGTCCATCGCGCGGGCTGGTGTTGCCAGAGATCATATCGGCTACTGATGCCGCCGACGCGATCGAGGCGTGGTTGCCCGAGGCATTGGCGGCGCCCGCCAAAGACCGTCGAAACTTTATCCGCGACAGGTATTCCCTGTCCGCATTGGGAAGGAACGCGTTGCTTTCGTATCGACAAGAGGCGACGTTTTGACCGCCAACTTACCTGAACGTCTTTATATTTGCGGCCCTCAAGACGACCCCTGCACGGGTTTGCTTGGCGCCTATTTGCAGAACAGATTTCCTGACGCCATTCTACACGACTTTGATGAACGCAGCGGGGCAGCGGGCACAGACTCGGTCTGGTTTCTTTCGCAGCACGCGTTTTTGGCCGAAGCCGCAAGCCTGATCACGCAGCCCGGCCAGATCAACATCGTCATCCGCCAGCCCGACGTTTTGTCTGACACAGACGGCTTTCAGAACGAACTTGGCGTTCTGAACGAATTGCTTCGGCGGTTTGCCAAAGGTCAGGTCAGCCTTTGGGCGCTGTCCGACGACACGCAAAAAATGGCTGAGGGTGAGTTGAACGGTCTGACCATTGAGGTGCTGCATTCCGGCAGCGCCGACCGCCAAACAGAAAGAACTGTTCGCTACGTCGCCGATCGCGATCAGTTTGTTGTCGACACCGATCAGGGCGAACAGCCCATTCCTGCCAAGTTGGTCAACTGGGCCCGAATTGCCCGCCATTGTCATATTGAGACAGCAGGTATGGCCAGCGGTGACGTTTTAGACCTATGCACCTTTGCCAATGGCCTGCCCCAAGGCGCGCTTCGGGCGTCACGCCAGCATTACCTGTTCATCACGCCGAACGGTGTTGGCATGGGACATCTAACACGGCAATTGGCCATCGCTGATGCGCTTATGTCTGCGGCACCTGACGGCGCTAAACCCAAGATTTCGTTTTGGTGCTATTCGCGGGCAGCCGGCATTATTCAGGCTGCAGGCTATCCGGTGATCCTACGCCAGACCGCCCAGCATCTGGGCGCAGAGTCGGATGATTGGGAAGAGTGGGAAACCGCGTCGTTCACCACATTCCTACGCTCTGATACGTTCAGCGCAGTATTGATCGACAGCAGCAACATATCGCCTTGGTTAATGAACGCGTTGCGGTCTGCGGGTTGTCACGCTCCGGATTTGGTCTGGATCCGACGCGGCATGTGGCGGCCTGACGTCGATCCAGCAAAACTGGCCGACACCGCGCTCTGTAATCTGGTGCTGATCCCTGGCGATTTGGCGGGCGAAGCGGATCAGGGTCCGACAGGGCGTCCTCATGACTTTTCCAAAGGGCTGGCTTCTGAGGTTGTCACAGCGCCGGTCGTTTTCCGCCCCCGTAACGGGGTTCTTGATCGGTCAGCGGCGCGTCGTGCATTGAAACTGCCCCGGTTCCGCCGGTTGTGCTTGGTTTCTTTGGGGGGCGACACGCTCGCCGCAACGGACGTGATGCACAAAATTCTCTCAGATGCGGCGAAGGCCGAAAAGGTAGATTTGGTCTGGGCACGATCACCGCTTGCCGCCATTCCTTCGGAATCGGACGGCGTGAACATCCGATCGGTCTATCCGATGTCGCGATATGTGCAGGCTTTTGACGGCATCATCTCGGCCGCTGGATACAACTCTTTCCACGAATTGCTTTTAGGCGTCGACTGTCCGGTTCTGTTCATTCCGACCGCTCATGCAAAAATGGATGATCAGCCGTCACGCGCACAATTTGCAGCATCCCAAGGGTGGTCCGACATTTGGGAAAGCGATGGCCTGTCGGCCCCACGGTCGAAATTGCGTACATTCTTTGCCAAAGTAAGGGACAAAGCCCGCCCGCGCGGACGACCGAGGGTCGTCAACGGCGCGGATGCGATGGCCGACGAATTGCTGACCCACCTTCGCGAAAAGGAATCAGTCGATGATTGATCCGTTCGAATCCGGTGATCAAAATGCCGAAACGCTCCGCCTGCTGCGGCAGGTCGGAAACAGCCGTGACGAATTGGGCGAAAAGTTGGCGCGGCATGAGTTTTTGAGTCTGCAGCGCGAGCTACGATCCGAACACGCGTTTCGCTTGGACATCGATTTCGGAACAGCCGTTGTCGAAGCGCCCGGATCAAATCCGGACCTGAGCATATCAAAGAAAGGCTTGCCCATTCTTCCTGTCCCGTTGGGCAGTATCGCATGGGTCGCCAACGCCTCAAGTATGCCTGTCATCGGCATCCTTGTAGAAGACGCACCAAATCAAGAACTTGCCGGTCGCCTTCTTGGACTTTTAAGCGAACATCATCGCGCGCCCTTTGCGAAGCTGTTCTTTATTTGCCGCGATTACACACCCGTACCCCTGCTGGGGCGGTACGGTTTTGCCTGCCATGTGAGCGAAGAGCAGAACCTGGATCTGGTCGGACGCGGGCTGCATAAGCGTTTTGGAGTGCAGCAAATCCGGTCTCTGAGAACGCAGGCGCAAATCTGGTCTGCCTGACATTCCAGAAACAAAATCCCAAAATGAACACAATTTCGTCCTTCGGCTGAACGATTCCTAAACGAAGTTGATCCTGCAGACATGGGTCATTTTGAATTTACTAAATGTCAGGCTCTTGTCCCGAAATTTAGGTAGCAGGCAATACTTCGAGGAAGAGACATGAAAAAGACATTTGCATTGGCGGCAATTTTGGCTGCTTCGCAATTCGCACTGGCGGGCTCCGCATCTGCGGCACAGTGCGCCGACAAAACACACGTCGCGACACAGCTGTCCGCAAAGTTCGGTGAAAATCTGGAATACGTCGGACTTCTGCCGAACAAGAACACTGTCGAAGTGTACAGCAACGGCAAATCGGATCGCTGGACGATCACAGTGACTGTCCCACACCGCGGCGTCAGCTGCCTGATCGCTACCGGCACTGGCCGCAACGCGATGCAAGCGCGACTGTCGTCTTTCACAAGCTGAAAAACGTAGAACCCGAAAAAGAAAAGCTCGAAACCGACGGTTTCGAGCTTTTTTATTGCGTGTTCTAAATCCTAAACAGATCGTTAGTCCGGCCTATACGAACTGGAACTCGTCCGAGGACAGGTCCACACTTTGTGTGCCGAAGTTGATTTCAAACCTGTCTTCGAACAGGTCCAGCGTTACGGCGTCGATGTCGCCCTGCACGCGGAACAGCGGACCAATCGCGGAGTTGAACAAGTCCAGTTCGATACTGTCATCGCCCAGCCCGAAGATATCGATTTCTGTCCCGAAAATCGCGTTCAGCGGGATGTTGATACCCGCCGATAGGCTGGTTTTGATCACATCAAGCGCATAGCTGAAACCCAGACCCAGTTCGGTGTCGTTCGAGAACGAAGCATTCGGTGTCAACGTCAGGTTATAGTCAATTCTGCCATCACCATTCGCATCGTACTGGCTCGCATTCGTGATGTTCAGGGTCGGGTCCGATGCCGTCGTGAAGAATTCGGTGCCGTCTTCCATTGTGAACTTGAAATCAAAATCATCCAGCGACAGCGTGAATTCCTGACTGAAGTTCAGGCCGGTAGTCACATCCAGATCAAGGAATTCAGCGTTCAGGCTGAGGTTGAACCATTCCTCGATTTGGTCGCGGGTTTCCTGATCGACACCGGCGATTTCAAGCGCGTCTTCAATGCCGAATTCCAGATCCATCGGGTTGAAAACGATAGGCGTCGGGTTGGCCAGGGCGCGATTGGCGATGAATGCAATCAGCTGGTCAACGTCCAGCGTGACCTCAAAGATATTACCGCTTTCCCCGTAGGCCGCGTAGAAGCCGAACTGGCCGAGCGAGTCTTCGTTAATGCCGGACGTGTCGTCAGCGATGGAGTTGATATGCAGCAGCGCGCCGTTCGTGTCATCCGTCGCATCCAGAAGGAAGATCGGGACAACACCATCGCCATCGGTATCACCTTCGCCAATCGCTGCACCCAGAGCGATACTCAGGCCCTGAATCAGCGCTTCAATAAATTCGCCATTTGCCGGATCGGCGGGATCAATGCCCGCTTGGTTCAACAAAGCCTGCATTTCGGGGCTAAGCTCGATGCGGGCTTCAACAAGGCTTCTCACAGCGCCCAGCAGTTCGTCGAAATCCAGTTCGAGCAAATCACCCTCTTGGAAGAAAGCCAGAGACGGGTCGGTTTCGGTGCCCAGAGTTTCGATGGTCGGTACGCCAAGCGTGAACTCCAAAAGGTCAGCGGTGGTACCGCTGCCGATACCAAACGTAAGGCTGTCGCCATCACGCGAGTCGAAATCGACGAAATCGATCGAACCTTCCAGGTGCACCGACGGCGAAATGCCGACGCCATCCGAGTTGGGTGAAAGATCGGCCAATACCAGAGTGTTAATCGCTGCATAGAAATCTGCGACAAATTCGAAATTGGCGCCCAGATCGTAGAGGAGCCCTGCATAGATTTGGACGTTGGGACTAACGGTGGAAAATGCGATGTCGCCATCCGTTGTCATGCTTTCAAGACCGACGGTGATCGTCATGACGTCTGTGGCTTCGTTGTAACCGGAAACAGTGGTCAGGTTATATTCGACAGCGGCATCGACCGACCCGCCAGATACCGAAAAGTCGAACTGCAAGCCGGCTTGCGCATAAGCTTCGGCACTAGCGTAAAGCAGGGCCTGCAAGTCTGTCGTGTCGATCAGGCCTTGCACGCCGTCGACCAGGCCTTGCGCTGTGGCAAGCAAAGCCTCAAGACCAAGCGTCGTGCCTTCGTAAAGAAGCACCTCGCCTTGCGCCAAGGTCAGTTCACCGGTGGCGCGCAAAAGATCCCCTGCATCTGCCGTCGTGGCGTCTGAATAGTAACCGCGATCCTCCAGCACTTGCTCTGTCGCCGCGACGTCGGCCTTAGCCTCGTTCAGGGCTGCCAATGCATTGTCGACCTGTTGCTGAAGGAAATCGAGCGATGAATCCGCAATAAACGCATCCAAGGCTTCCTGCGCCAGATCCACAGCTTCCGAGGCGAGATTCACTGCCCCTTGGGCAATTGCTTGCGCCGCTACAGCCGCTTTCCAGATAGCGTATTTAATTGGATCGCCCACCTGGACGCCAAAGACTGTGACAATCGAGTCGAGGTAGGCTGACTTTGCGCTTGCGGTTGCCGATTTGGCAGAGTTCAAGCTGGAGCGTGCTGAAGAAAGGGCGCTTTCTGCAGCGTCCAGTGCGTCTTCGAAGAAGCCCAAGGCATCGTCCAAGGCGTTAACCGCGAAATTCGCCGTATTGTAAACGAGCTGCCGCGCCGCGACTTCGGCCCGCTGCGCCATCAAGATCGTAAGCAATTCGACTTCTTCAAAAACCGCATCGCGATCCAAGATCGCTTGGGCCAGCTTTCGTTCTTCTTCCAGCAACTGGCCGGCAAATGCATCGCGTGCGTCTTTCAACGGGTTGATCACAGATGCAAAGATATCATCGCTGTTCAGGTTGATATCAATCAGCGTCAACAGACCGGTCGACAACGGATTGTCGAGTGCATCCACAGTACGAAGGGCGTCTATTGTGACAACGCCGTCGCGCGTCGAGAGGTATTCGCCGGAAAACTCTGTCATAAAGTTTCCGCCAGTGGCCAATACGGTCATGGTTTCTTCGGTTGCGATCGCACCCGGAAGAGGAACGCCGTTTTCATCGGTTTCGATGTAGTAGAAGGTGAATGTCACCTCTGCGGTTTCACCAGGAAGAAGGTCGGAATAGGCGTCGCCGGGGATCCATTCGATTTCGCCATTCTTGATAAAGACCGTACCCGCGTCGGTCGTCGCGTCCGTCAGTTCAAAATACTTCCGGTCGCCACCAAGTAGGGGAATGTACTGAGAGAATGTGGCAGCGAATTCGTCACCAGCCGCCCAGATATTCTGGTCAAGCGCCTGGAAGGTCAGGGTATTGGTCGTTTCGACAGCCTCATAGTTCAGTTCGATAACGGCGTCGCGTGTGCCAATGACGGTCCCGTCAGGCTCTAGTCCGGCGACCGTGACGTTGAAACTTTCAAGGTCCTGGCTCAAGGGCAAGGTGACGACATAAGTGGTGACGCCCAAACCGTCAGGAACGCCCGATGTCACGTCCTCTCCGGCTGCGTTCCGCACGATGGCGCCTGCAGGCAGGCCCGAGAAGGAAAGCGCGACATGTTCGTCGCGCGCCTGTTCTGTGGTTACGGTAAGCAGAACCACATTGGCGGTGTCGCCCGCTGCGATTTCGACAGCAATAAAGGGCGCGTCTGTATAGCCTTCGACATTGACCGTAAGGGTTTGTTCAACGGTCCCGTTGAATTCGTCTTGCACAAGGTAGTTGAAATGCAGGACGCCCAGTTCGCCGTCGTTTAGGTCGTCAAAATAATTCGGGTCAATGGTGATGGTGTTACCATCAAGCGTCCATCCGCCTTGGCCGGATGCTTCTATCAGGTTCACTGCGCTTAAGGTCGCGCCCCTGTCCGGATCCCTCGCGCCCTCCAGCAGATACACGGTAAAGACGGCGTCTTCCTCACTGACCTGACGGGTCAAGGCGCCAGCGACGGTAGGCGAGTCGTTCAAGCCGTCGATCTGAAGCTCTAATGTTTGTTGAACGCGGGCGCCCCATTCATCCTGAACGAAATAGGTGAATGTCAGGGTCGCCGATGTCCCTTGGTTCAGACTGTTGAAATAGGCTGGATCAAGAATGATCTCGGTTCCATCCAGCGTCCACCCGCCTTGTGCGTTGTCTTCAACCACCTCAACAACGCCGAGAGTGGATCCCAGATCAACATCCGATGCACCTTCAAGCAGGTCGACACGAAGCGCGATGTCTTCTTCGGTGCGAACCGTCAGTGGGGCGGCAGCTGTCGGTGCGTCATTCACACCCTTGATTGTGATCGAAATCTCTGCTCCGTCACGCGATCCATAGGCATCAACAGAACTGTAATTCAGCGTCAGAGTGTCGGTCTGATTGATATTCAGGGCATCAAATGACTCACCCGCGACAACCTGCAGAGAGCCGTCAGTACCAGCGAAGACAAGAGCCGTTCTTCCGCCATCGGAGGTCACTTCGGTCCATGCGTCCAACGGAATAATGACACCGCCGATGGTTAGACCCGACAGCCGCAATCCGTCAGACTGCCTGTCGTTGGCCAAAAGGTTCACATCCACCAATGTGGTGTTTTCATCGAGCTGGTAGGCATCATCCACGGCGAGCAGAGCCATGGATGATACATCGCCGATCTTCGGATCGCCGCCATCCAAACGCAACCCGATGTCGGACAAAGAAAACATATCAAGATCAAGCGCTTCACTGTCATGAGAAATGGAAAAGCTGATCGATGTCAGGTCCTCTTGCGTATCAGCAAAGCCGACGCCAACGTCATATGCGCCATATTCATTGACCACGGTACCATTGATGGATGTCCCGCTACCGACTTGGGTGACGTCGTCATCGCCAAAGGTGGTGGCTGCGATATGATCTCCGGTGATGGACAAGCCACCCGAGAGGCTTTCGAATGCCTCATTCAAATCGAAATAAAGGGCGCGAAGGTCGAGTGTGGCACCACTTTCCGATGTGATATCGAACTGGAAACTTCCATCGTCAAGTTCGAAGATAGTGATCCGTACATCCGAAAGGTCACCGACGAGAAATGAAATTGAACGCATTTGGAAAAACTCCCTGAACAATTAATTTGTGCTTGGGGTACGTTCGCCTTTGGCTGAATGGATGGCGCCACGCTTAACCCTGGTAATTT
The DNA here is from genome assembly GCA_950096585.1 of Thalassococcus halodurans. Classification (GTDB taxonomy): domain Bacteria; phylum Pseudomonadota; class Alphaproteobacteria; order Rhodobacterales; family Rhodobacteraceae; genus Thalassococcus; species Thalassococcus halodurans_A. The sequence goes on from CATNDK010000010.1 coordinate 24,957, forward strand.
TTCTCTGCGGATCCCGTCTAAGAATGCGGAAAATTTAGATAAATTCGTCCGTTTCGGACAGTTTAGCTTGCGGATCGACAGAGCACTTCAATAGTCATTAGTTCCCCATCGGTATCGTCGGATGACGTTGCCAAGGGCTTGCCTTGGTTCCCCAAAGCGAACTTCAATCTTCTTGGTTTGGTCAGCACCGTTTCAAAGATCGGCGCTGGAATTTGGTAATTTTGAATGCAGTTATTACGTTTAAAATTGATCAGAATTTGATCAATCCTGACCAAAATGGCCAAAACTGTAAGTGCTGATTGGCACATCTCACATTAACTTTTTAAGTTCTTGCGATGCCATCAGACGGGAAGAGCGTTGGATTTAAAATTTGGGCGCTTGGTTGAGCATACAGCGCACATCATCCGCGAACTCCTGGTCGGACAAAACGAAACAGACGTATATCGAGGAACTCTTCTATGTAGTTTAGGATACCACATAGCGCAAAAAAATAGCCCTACGGGCTACTCAATACATAAACATAGGGGGTGTTGGTTGCGGGAGCAGGATTTGAACCTGCGACCTTCAGGTTATGAGCCTGACGAGCTACCGGGCTGCTCCATCCCGCGCCATTTGTCATCGTTATGAGAGACACTAATGAGGTTTTTGCTAGGTTTGGCGGTGACC
>CATNDK010000011.1 GCA_950096585.1 Thalassococcus halodurans
ATTTGACGGGCTTGTCCGAATACTTGCCGATGGGGGCGACGATATCGCATTTCGTCACGATCTCCATCTGCTGGCGCAGGGTCGGATTGGCGCGAAGCGCATCGCCCAGCACAGCCTCGGCCCCATAATCACCATAGATGTCGGCCTGATCAAAGGTGGTGATGCCCTGATCCAGACAGGACCGGATTTTGGCCGCCACATGGTCGGGCGATGTATTGGCGTCATCGGCCACACGCCACATGCCGTAAACAATGCGCGAAAAGCTAAGGTCGGATGTAAGGGCGACGCGATCCATCAGCGACGTTCTCCTACGCCAAGAGGGGTTGCAGGGGTTGAGGAGGGGACACGACCATATTCGTGCGGGAGGGAACAGGTTTTCATATTCGGCAGGATGTGTTTTCCGACGTGAAGCGCCTCTTCCTTGTGGGGGTAGCCCGAGAAGATAAAGGCGCGGATGCCCATTTTCTGATAGGCCTCGATTTTCGACATAACCTGATCGGCGGACCCGACCAGTGCCGCGCCGCAACCGGACCGCGCGCGGCCTACACCTGTCCAAAGGTTGGCTTCGATAAAGCCGTCGTCATCGGCCATATCGCGGTTCTTGGCCTGATGGCTGACGCCAAGCGATGTGGCATCCAGCGCCCGTTCGCGGATCGCGCGGCCTTGTTCATCGTCCAGCTTGGACACGATGTAATCGGCGTATTCGCGTGCCTCGGCCTCGGTATCGCGGACGATCATGTGAACACGCAGACCGTAATCCAGCGTGCGATTGTAGCGGTCGGCCACGGCATGGACGGCTTTCATTCGGCCTTCCAGCATGTCCATCGTTTCGGGCCACATCAGATAAACGTTGCAATGCTGACCACAGAGTTCGAGCGCGTCGGGTGAATAGCCACCAAAATACAGCAGCGGGCCGCCTGTCTGATAGGGGCGGGCTGGATCGGTGCTGAGGCCGGTGAAGTTGTAAATCTGGCCGCGATGGTTGATTTCGTCCTGCGTCCACGCCTGTTTCAGGATTTCGATGACCTCGCGCGACCGCTGGTACCGATAGCGGCTTTCGTCCTTTTCACCGGGGAAGTCGGACGAGATGATGTTGACCGTCAGGCGGCCTTCCAACATGTGATCCAGCGTGGCGATGGTGCGGGCCAGCATGATGGGCTGCATTTCACCACAGCGCACGGCGGCCAGCATGTTGATCTTGTCGGTGATGGGCGCGCAGCCCGCGACAAACGACAGTGTGTCCTGACCCACCTGATAGGATGACGGGCAAAGGATGTTGCGAAAACCTTGGTCTTCGGCGGTTTTCACAAGGCTTGAACAATGCGCCCACGATGACCGCAGGGACCCGTCCGGCACACCCAGAAACTGGTAGTCGTCCGAGCAGAGCGCTGCGAACCAGGATACCTCGGCTGCATCCAGATCTTCGGATGTCACGGGGACGACGCCCATACGATTCCTCCACTAAATCGTCTGTCGATTTCCTCTTGCGTATCAAGCGCATTGATGTAGATCAATGGTGTATCAATAATTTTTGCGACAAAACGACCCGAACACGATGCAAAGACGCGAAAGCAATACGGCGCTGCCGATATACCTTCAGATCAGTGAATCGCTGATGCGCGACATCGCGAGCGGTCGTTACGTGGTGGGCGAACGCCTGCCGCCGGAACGGGAGCTGGCCAAGACCTATTCGACGACCGTTCGGACCTTACGCAAATCGCTGTCCGAGCTTGAAAACAAAGGCATGTTGGAGCGGATTCAGGGGTCGGGCAATTACGTGCGCGACAACACGAATGCGCGGTCGGTCTATTCGATGTTCCGGCTGGAATTGCCCGGTGGTGGTGGCCTTCCGACGGCGGATGTTCTGGGGGTCGACTATATGGCGAAACCCGATGATCTGCCGCGCTTCGGTACCTCGGATCATGCGTCGCGAATCCGTCGTCTGCGCTATCTGGATCAGACGGTGATCGCGGTCGAAGAAATCTGGCTGGACGGTGATTCCGGTCGTATCGATCCGGCCGCTTTGTCGGATTCGCTGTATTTCTACTATCAGAACAAGCTTGGGTTCTGGGTGTCCCACGCCGAAGACAGCGTTTGGGCGGCGCCGGTTCCTGATTGGGCGCCTGACGCCTTTGGCCCCAACGCTGGAGACACCGCAGGCTATATCGAACGGTTCAGTTGGGCGCAGGTGCCCGAACCGGTCGAATTTTCACGCACATGGTTTGACACGAACGCCGCACGCTATGTGCAGCGGATGAAATAGGATCGCTTATGTCAGAGCTTACGCGCTACGGCGTCATCGGTTGTGGAATGATGGGGCAGGAGCATCTGCGCAATATCGCGCTGTTGCCTGACACGCAGGTTGCAGTGATCTTTGAACCGGATGCCGATATGCGGGTTGCTGCAGCTGAGTTTGCGCCCGAGGCAGTGTTTGTCGAGACATTGGATGAGTTGTTGGCCTTTGACGGGTTGGACTGTCTGATGATCGCCAGCCCGAACCACTGCCATGTGGAACAGCTGGAACGGATCGCAGGGGCGCGGGCTTTGCCGGTGCTGGTAGAAAAGCCGCTGTTCACCGCTTTGGATGATTTGACCCGTTTGGCCGATTTCGCCGCCAGTTATCCCGCGCCGGTTTGGGTGGCGATGGAGTATCGTTATATGCCGCCCGTTGCCGCGTTTCTGAAACAGGCGCAGGAGGCGACCGGCGGGATCAAGATGCTGACGATCCGCGAACACCGCTTTCCATTTCTGGATAAGGTCGGGGCGTGGAACCGGTTCAATGCCCAGTCCGGTGGAACGTTCGTGGAAAAATGCTGCCACTTCTTTGATCTGATGCGCCTGACGCTTGGGTCCGAGCCTGTGCGCGTGATGGCATCCGGTGGGCAGGACGTGAACCATCTGGATGAAGCCTATGACGGGCAGGTGCCGGATATTCTGGACAACGGCTATGTGATTGTAGATTTCGCCGATGGCAGCCGCGCAATGCTGGATCTGTGCATGTTTGCGGAAGGGGCCGAGTATCAGGAAGAAATCAGCGCCGTAGGTCCGGCGGGCAAGATCGAGGCGTTTGTGCCCGGTCCCGGACGGTTCTGGCCCGATGATCTGGGCGCGCCGCCTGTACCGAAACTGGTGGTCAGCCCGCGCAGCCCCAAGGGGCCTGTCGCGCATGATATCCCAGTGGACCCGACGCTGCTGGATGCAGGGGACCACAACGGATCGACCTTTTACCAGCACCAGAAGTTTCTGGAACTGGTGCGCGGTGAACGGGACGCGCCCGAGGTCAGCATGGCCGACGGACGCATGGCTGTTTTGATGGGAATCGCGGCACAAATCGCCATGCAGGAAAGGCGCGTGGTGGAAATTTCGGAATTTCTTTGACAGGTGTCTTGACCTTCCAGTGACTGGAAGGCCCATGTATGATCCAAACTCCGGCTATGGGGACTCGGATCATGTCACAAAACCAGTCAGCAACTTTAATCGTTGATCGTATGTCCTGCGCGTCTTGCGCAGGGCGGGTCGAGGCCGGCGTCGGCACGCTTGAGGGCGTGTCTGAGGCATCGGTGAACCTTGCGGCAGAAACGCTGCGCGTGGCGGTGGACGACAGTGCGCGCCTGCCTGATATCAACAAAAAGCTGGATGATCTTGGCTATCCCGCGCGCAAGGCGTCGGTCGAGCTGAGCGTCAAATCCATGTCCTGCGCGTCCTGCGTGGGTCGGGTGGATAAGGCGCTGGCTGCCGTGCCGGGTGTGATCGATGTGGCGGTGAACCTTGCGTCCGAGACGGCCAAAGTGACCTACCTGCAAGGCGTGACCACGCCGAACGCCTTGGCGCAGGCGGCGACCGATGCGGGCTATCCCGCGTCAGTTGCGGGTGCCGATGCGGCGCTGGATCGCGAGGCGGAAAAGGAAGAAGAGGCCAAGGGGCTGAAGCGGCAGGTGATCATCGCGGCCTGTCTGGCGGTGCCTGTCTTTATTCTGGAAATGGGCGGGCACATGTATCCGCCGTTTCATCATTTCATCGGGCAGACCATCGGCCATCAGGCCAGTTGGATCATCCAGTTTCTGCTGACCACCGCCGTCTTGGTCGGGCCGGGTCGCGCGTTTTACACGCGCGGCATCCCCGCCTTGCTGAAAGGCGCGCCGGATATGAACAGCCTTGTGGCGGTCGGCACGCTGGCGGCCTACGGGTTTTCGGTGATCGCGACTTTTGTGCCGTCGCTTTTGCCCGACGCCGTGCGCGCCGTATATTTCGAGGCGGCGGCGGTGATTGTTGTTCTGATCCTGATCGGCCGTCTGCTTGAGGCCCGCGCCAAGGGCCGGACCGGTGCGGCCATCCGCAAGCTGCTGCGCCTGCAATCGCGCGAGGCGCGGGTGGAACGGGACGGTCAGGTGATCGAAGTGTCGGTTGATGACCTGAGGGTCGGTGACGTGGTCATCGTGCGCCCCGGTGAACGGATCGCGGCGGATGGCGTGGTGCTGGAAGGGGCCAGCCATGTTGATGAAAGCATGATCACAGGCGAACCTGTGCCGGATGAAAAGACCGCTGGCGCCAAGGTGACGGCGGGGACAGTGAACGGGGCAGGGGGCCTGCGTATTTCGGCGACCCATGTGGGGGCCGATACCGTTCTGTCCCAGATCATCCGCATGGTGCAGGACGCCCAAGGGGCAAAGCTGCCGGTACAGGGATTGGTCGATAAAATCACCATGTGGTTTGTGCCTGCGGTGATGACGATTGCCGCGTTGACCGTGGCGGTCTGGCTTATCTTTGGCCCTGATCCTGCTCTGACTTTGGCCTTGGTCGCGGGTGTGTCCGTTCTGATCATCGCCTGTCCCTGCGCCATGGGTCTGGCCACGCCGACCTCGATCATGGTGGGTACGGGGCGTGCGGCGGAACTGGGTGTGTTGTTCCGGAAGGGCGATGCGCTTCAGGGATTGGCGGACGTGGATATCGTGGCGGTCGACAAAACCGGCACAGTGACCCAAGGGCGGCCTGAACTGACCGATCTGGTCTTGGCTGACGGCTTTGACCGCGCCGGGGTTCTGGCGAAGGTCGCAGCGGTCGAGGCGCAGTCGGAACATCCCATCGCCGACGCGATTGTGCGTGCGGCCCGTGCCGAACTGGGCGGATTTCCGGATGTGGACCAGTTCCAGACGGTAACCGGCCATGGTGCCATGGGTCAGGTCGATGGCGTGACCGTTCTGGTGGGTGCTGACCGTTTCATGGAGCGTGAGGGCGTGGATATCTCGGGCCTCACTGCGCAGGAAACCGCCTTGGCAGAAAGCGGTCGAACCGCACTTTATGCGGCGATTGACGGGAAGGCCGCGGCGGTGATCGGTGTGGCCGATCCGGTGAAGCCCAGCAGCAAGGCGGCGATTGCGGCGCTGCGGGCGAAGGGATTGAAGGTGGCGATGATCACCGGCGACAAACGCGAAACCGCCGAGGCGATCGCGCGGGAAACCGGCATCGATCAGGTGATTGCGGGCGTTTTGCCTGATGGCAAGGTTGCCGCGCTTCAGGCGATGACCAAGGACGGCGAAAAGGTTGCCTTTGTCGGCGATGGCATCAACGATGCGCCTGCTTTGGCGGTGGCCGATGTGGGTATCGCGATTGGTACGGGCACCGATGTGGCGATTGAATCGGCGGATGTTGTGTTGATGTCGGGTGATCTGGCGGGCGTTGTGAACGCGCATGAGGTGTCGGCCCGCACGATGCGCAATATCAAGGAAAACCTGTTCTGGGCCTTTGGCTATAACGTGGCGCTGATCCCTGTGGCGGCGGGTGTGCTGTATCCTGTGTTCGGCATCCTACTGTCGCCCGTACTGGCGGCGGGGGCGATGGCGTTGTCGTCAGTCTTTGTTCTGTCGAACGCGCTGCGCCTGCGCTGGATCGAACCGGCCATGGCGGATGAGAAACCCGCCGCACCGGCCCCTGTATTGAAGGAGGCACACGCATGAACATCGGTGACGTTGCAACCGCATCCGGTCTGCCCGCGAAAACGATCCGCTATTACGAGGACATCGCGCTGGTGACGCCCAAGCGCGAGGCCAATGGATATCGTGTGTTTTCGGAAAACGATTTGCACAAGCTGCGGTTTCTGGCCCGTGCCCGCGCGTTGGGGTTCGCCATCGAAGATTGCCGCACCCTGCTTGCACTGTATGAGGACAAGGGCCGCAGCAGTGCCGAGGTCAAAGAGCTGAGCCGCAAGCATCTGGACGACATCGACCAGAAGATCGCGCAGTTGCAATCCATGCGGAACACGCTGTCGCATCTGGTTGAAGCCTGCGCGGGCGATCATCGCCCCGACTGCCCCATTCTGAATGATCTGGGGCAGTAGCCTGTCCGTTTGCGGTGGTTTTCATTTCCCGCGCCAGACCCTAAGAAGCGCCGGAATTGACGACATCCTCATGGTGCTGCCCGAATGAAAGAGATGATCCCGACGTGGGTTGATGGCGATCTGGTCGCTGTCGAAAAGCTTGAGGCGCATAAGCGCGGGCTTTTGCACAAGGCGATTTCGGTTTTCGTGATTTGCGATGGTGCGGTGCTGATCCAGCGCCGTGCGATGGGCAAATACCATACGCCGGGTTTGTGGGCGAACACATGCTGCACCCATCCCCATTGGGGCGAAAGCGCGCTGGATTGCGCGAACCGCCGTTTGCAGGAAGAACTGGGGATCACCGGTCTGACGCTGGAACACCGTGATCAACTGACCTACCGCGCCGATGTGGGTGGCGGGCTGATCGAACATGAACGTGTCGATATTTTCCTGTGCGAATTGGCGGAACGGATCGAGGTTGCGCCGAACCCCGATGAGGTGATGGACACCGCCTGGGTCGATATCCGCGAACTAACCGTTCTGGTGCAAAAAGCGCCCGAAAATTATACGCCGTGGCTGCGGATTTACCTGACCGAACACGCCGCGCGGATTTTTGGCGAAAACGACTGACGCGGGTCGCATTCTGGCATTTCCCCTGGCGCTGGAGCTGCTATTCTTATCGCTAAGGGGCAGGCGATGGCGTCGCCTTCGGCCAGCGGGCCGATAACCCCTGATCACCCATCCTGAACGCCGGGATCTTGCTTTGCTGCCGAAGGGTCGCGGGGGAAGGTGTCGTCCTTTGCCTTGTGGTCCCCGTCGCAGCCCAAGATGCGAAGGAGTCCTTTGATGGATCGTCCCCAGTTTTACCGTTTTCACCAAGGTGAAAAGACACTTCCCTTTTCTGACGCGGAATATGAGGCGCGCCTTAGTGGCCTGCGCCGGATCATGGCCGATCAGGGCGTTGATGCGGTTGTGCTGACCTCGATGCACAACGTCGCCTATTACTCCGGTTTTTTGTATTGTTCGTTCGGGCGGCCCTATGCGCAGGTCGTGACTGCGACAGATACGGTGACGTTCAGCGCGGGCATCGACGCGGCCCAGCCGTGGCGGCGGTGCTATGGCGACAACATCACCTACACCGATTGGCAGCGGAACAACTACTGGCGCGCGATCCTGTCAGTGACGGGCGCAGGCAAGGTGATCGGCTATGAGGGCGATCACCTGACGCTGACCCAGATGGGGTTGCTGAACGACATGCTGTCACCGTCTGCCACTGTCGACATTGCACCGCTGACCATGCAACAGCGGTTCCGCAAATCAGAGGCCGAGATCGCGCTGATCCGTGCGGGCGCCGCCGTGGCGGACGTGGGCGGCTACGCGATCCGCGATGCGATCCGCGAAGGTACGCGTGAAATTGACGTGGCCATGGCAGGGCGCGACGCGATGGAACTGGAAATCGCCCGTCGTTTTCCCGATGCGGAGTATCGTGACACGTGGGTTTGGTTCCAATCGGGCATCAACACCGACGGGGCGCACAACCCTGTCACGTCGCGGGTTTTGCAGCGTGGCGACATCCTGAGCCTGAACACCTTCCCGATGATTTCGGGTTACTACACTGCGCTGGAACGCACGCTGTTTGTGGGCGAGGTTGACGACGCATCTCTGGCCATCTGGCAGGCCAATGTCGATGCCCACGAATACGGGATGAGCCTGCTGAAACCCGGTGCGTCCTGCGCCGAGGTGACGGAAAAGATCAACGCCTTCTTCGCCGAACGAAACCTGCTGCAATACCGGACCTTCGGCTACGGCCATTCCTTCGGTGTGCTCAGCCACTATTACGGGCGCGAGGCTGGGTTGGAGTTGCGTGAAGATATTCCGACGGTGCTGGAACCCGGCATGGTCATCTCGATGGAGCCGATGCTGACCATACCCGAAGGGCAGGCAGGCGCGGGTGGCTACCGTGAACATGACATCCTGATCATCACCGAAGACGGCAATGAAAACATCACCGGCTACCCGTACGGGCCGGATCACAACGTGATCGGTTAATCCGGTTTTGGGCCGGTTTGCAGGGGCACGCGGGACAGCGTGTTTCCTGCCTCGGCGATCTTGCCCGCAAGACGAATGAACTCGGCCTTTTCGCTGTCGGACAGGCCGGGCAGGATGGCATCCTGACAGGCCTCGACCACGGGGATCAGACGGGTCAGGGCGGCGTCACCTTCGGGCGTCAGGGTCAGCACCTTGGCGCGGCGATCCTCGGGGTTGGTGGTGCGGGCAACAAAGCCCTTGGCCACCAGACGATCCACCACGCCACCAATCGTCGGGCGGTCATAGGCGATCAGACCGGCAAGCGTGGCCTGATCAATCCCGGGGTGGTCGCGCAACATCGCCAAAGCAGCAAACTGCGGTGAGGTCAGATCAGACCCCGCCGCCTTCATCTGTTCGGCAAAGACCGAGACCGAAATCTGCTGAAGCCGCCGGATCAGGTGCCCGGGCATGGTGTAAATAATCGTCATGCGCGCAGGATAGGCGAGCGCACCCGCTTGGCAAGTCTGTATTAAGTTTCTTGGCAAGCAAATTGTTGAGACTGCTCACGCGAAACTGCAAGCAATAGCTTGCAAACGTTAAACGGCCTATGGTTGTACTCACTTGATTTGAATTTTTTAGTCGGAGAGACGATGAGGCTGACGTTTTTATTCTTTACAGTTTGCTTAGCGATATATTTTATTTTCAACCTTGAAAGCGTTCAGTTGAGACTGAACGAAAAGCTAAACAGAGGAAAGCTAGCGGGCATAGAATACTGCGTGATCAGTTCAGGAAGTGAATTGGTTTCCAAACAAACTATTCGGAACCATTGTTCCAGTCAGTTTCATATTCAATTTTACTTTGATCGAATGGCGGAGGGTAAGGCCGGACCAATCGAAAGGGATAATGTCGTTTTCCTTGAGGGTGATCTGAATAACTTTACGAGTGACAAGGTAACAACTTGGCTAGAGTTTGAGTTCCGTGTCTATGACGAAGACGGCGAAGAGAACGAATCCAATGCTGAAGCCTTTGTTTGGATTGAACCAAATTCGTCCTCTGAATTTTCGGTGCGTCTCCCTAACGTAAATCCCGAAACTATTAAGGATCTGCCATTTTGTGCTAGGGACGCGGAGCAGGGTCAGCGATCTTCCTGTATGGGCTGGGGGATTTCTTCGCAGAAAGGGGTAAACCTGTAAGTTCAGAAAAGCCTCGTTTTATTGAGAGAACAACACCGACAAAGTCAGCGTCACGGTGACGGCGCCCAGAAGCGTGGTCAAAACGATGGACGAGGCGGCGACGTCCTCGACCTCGTGGCGGCTGGCGAAGGCGACCAGGCTTAGGAACAGCGGCATGGTGGCAAAGACGATGGCCCCTTTGGTGGTGTCCGCGTCCCAGCCGATCAGTAGGCCAAAGGCCACCGCGACCAATGCGGGTTGCAGGAAGAGTTTGGCCGCGGACACCGCCAGAACGCGGGGTCCCGAGCGGGTCAGGCGGTTTTGCAGCATCGTGCCGCCGACGACAAAGAGCGCGATGAACGGTGCGGCCGAGACGATGGACTTGATGACCTGGGACGTCCAGTCGGGCAGTTCGAGCCCCGTCAGGCGGAACCCGAAACCGGCGAACAGTCCGACCGCAACGGGGCTGCGCAGGAAGGCCATCAGCAAGGGGCCGACAGACGTGTCATCACGATCCTCGGCCATCAGGGCCAGCGTTGTCATGATCGGGATGATAAAGGCGATCTCGGCGATGATGATCCATGCAAAGACCTCGTTCGCGCTGTCGGGCATAAAGATGGTCAGGATCGGAAAGCCCAGAAACACGCTGTTTGCGGTGGCCGCGCCCATCGCCAGAATGACGCTTTGCGCGCCGTTGCCTTGCAGGACGAGGCGCAGAACGACCCAGAGTAGGAAGCTGCCCAAAAGCGAAGCGCCCGCATAAAGCGCCGCGTTGCGCCAAGCCTCGGCCCCGAAGCTGTCGCTGCCGGTGACGGCGGAAAAGAGCAGCGCTGGGATACAGGCGTTCATGACAAACTTGTTCAGGATGGGCAGGCCTTCGGGCGGGAACCAGCCTTGGTGAAGAAACAGACTACCGATCGCGATCATCGAAAAGATGGGAAGCATCAGGATGATAATGTCGATCATTGGCTTTTGGTCCGCGTGGTACTGTTTTGTTTTGTGGGGTAAGGCCTCGGGGGAGATCGGGCAATGGGTTCACGATTATGCGGGGCGAAAATTTTGGCGTTGAAAGGGCTGGTGTTGCGACGTGTAAGCAGCTCGAAGCTGCGACGGAGTCCGCAATAGTGCTGTGCCTTGGTCATTCCAAACGGGTCCGACTGTCCACGTAGCAGACAAATGACGGCCTTGCCTGATAGGTTCTGGCCAGATCGTCAGAGCCCCGTTTTTCGAGGTAGCAGGCCCGATCCTCATGAATTGAGGCGACCTGTCCATCCGAGTTCACAAAGGAATGGTTGTGTACCTTTGCCACGTCGCTGAACGTGTACCCCTCGGGCAGTTCAAAGAAATCAAAGGAAAACGACGAGCCGTAGGAAAAGACCGAACCACCGGACATTTCGAACACCCAACCCGTCCAGCCCATCATGGTCTCGCCCCTGATTTGGCTCATGACGTCTGACGGGAGTGCGAAAGGGCTTGGGTCGATGGATTGCACATAGAAATCGTCTACTGATGAACCAGAGGTCACGAAGTGCCGGACAATCTGCTGGTAGGGCTTTTTCGATTTTCCGAAAACACCTTTGCCATGCTTTTCGTCATCAAACCGGCGCAGCGCCAGATCAACCGTGGGTGCGGCCTGCCTTAAGATGACGCACGGCAGAACAAGCCCATCTGTCAGGGTGACAGAGCAACGACATTGCGGCCCATAGATCGGGTCGGTGCGGTCTACATTCGCTTCGAGATACTTCTGAAGTTCATTGCCACCCATTAAAACACATCTCAAAATTTTGCCGAAAAAGTCGTCTTGGAACGGTACACATCAACGCCGGTTTTGAGCAATGGTCGTATTTGGTTGTTCAGGCTAGATCTGATCAGGCTCACCGATGACGAACCAAACAAACAATGCGACGACGGCACCGAAGCCCATAAAAACGGCTGTTATTTGAGCCAGCAATAGCCAACCGGCACCAGTAAAAAATCCGTTTGGGTCGTTTGCAACAATCCGGTCAACGACGCGTGCTGGAATGTAGAGGAGTGCAAGAACCAACGCGATGCCCGAGCCTGTGGCTGCGGCTTTTGGTGCGCTGATGGGTTTGCGCATAATCCGCTTCAATATCGGAGCCCCGACCAGCCAGCAGCAGATAAACGATGTCGGCAGGCCGATAATGGCTCCGTAGGCCAGCATCGACAGTCCTGTTGCGGCAGTTAAGGGAAGCGAGATGAGTGCCCATGCCGACAGCGCGGAAAGGTTCACCGCATGAACCCATTGTTTTCGTGAGTATACGGACCATTGTGTCATGAAACGAAGGTATGTCGCGAAAAGAGACTTTGCTATCGGGAATCTTACCATAGCAGTTTGCAGCCTTTCCAAAACTTAAATTGACGCCGGTGGCCCCACCGCAGCGCCATTTGCTGAGAGGGGTTGACCTGCGATTATAGTATGTATACTTACTAATATAAGGTCGCGACAGGAGGAGATGCCGCATGCAATTTTATCTGGACGGGTTTCGTACGGGTGATCCGCTGAAAACGCCGGAGGCGGACAAGGCACCCAAGGCCAGTGATCATGTGGATGTCGCGATCATCGGATGTGGGCCTGCGGGCCTGACGCTTGCTGCGCAACTGGCGGCGATTGGTGGCATGTCGGTCCGCATCTTTGACAAGAAGGACGGGCCGCTTGAGGTCGGGCAGGCCGATGGCATCGCCTGCCGGTCGCTTGAGATGTTCGAGGCCTTCGGCTTTGCCGAAAAAGTTCTGAAAGAAAGCTATTGGGTGAACGAGGTCGCGTTCTGGCGGCCCGATCCCAGTGGTTCGGGCCTGCATCGCGCCGACCGTATTCAGGATGTAGAAGACGACCTGTCCCATCAGCCGCATGTCATTCTGAACCAGGCGCGGGTGCATGATTTCTACCTTGAGATGATGGAGAATTCGGCCATGGGGCTGGTGCCGGATTACAACCGTGATCTGGCGGGGTTGGTCTGTGACGACAGTGCGGAGTATCCGGTCACGCTGACCTTTGACTGCCTTGATGCGCCGGGTCAGCAAGAAGTGGTGCACGCGAAGTATGTGGTCGGTTGCGACGGTGCCCGCAGTAAGGTGCGAGCGGCCATGGGCTATGCGCTCAAGGGCGAGGCCGCGCGGCAGCTTTGGGGTGTGATGGATGTGCTGGCGGTGACGGATTTCCCCGACTACCGCCTGAAATGCGCAATCCAGTCAGCTGAAGCGGGCAGCATCCTGATCATCCCGCGCGAAGGCGGCTACCTGACACGCCTGTATATCGAGATGGACGCTTTGCACGGCGATGAACGTGCGGCGGATCGTGGTGTGACCGCCGAGATGCTGGAAGGAAAGGCGCGCGCCATTCTGGCACCCTATCAGTTCGAAGTGAAAGAGGTTGCTTGGTTCTCGGCCTATGAAATCGGGCAGCGGGTCTGCGATTCATTCGATGATCTGCCGTCGGACATTCGCGACGGGGACATTCCGTGCATCTTTATTGCCGGTGATGCCTGCCATACCCATAGCCCCAAGGCGGGGCAGGGGATGAATGTGTCGATGGCAGATACGTTTAACCTTGGCTGGAAACTGGCCGCTGTTCTGAAGGGCCGCGCGCAACCCAAACTGCTGGCGACCTATTCCGAGGAACGTCATGCCAAGGCGAAAGAGCTGATCGACTTTGACCGCGACATGGCGCGGCTGTTCAGTGAAAAGCCCAAGACAGCCGAGGAAAGCGCACAGTTCCAGCGGTATTTCCAGAAACACGGGCGGTATACTGCAGGGGTCGAGACGACCTATGATGCGTCGCTGATTATCGGCGGGACCGCCCATCAGGATCTGGCCAAGGGTCAGGTCGTGGGCAAGCGGTTCCATTCGGCCCCTGTGATCCGGCTGGCTGATGCCAAGCCTATGGAACTGTCCGAGTCCCTAACGGCGAACGGGCGGTGGCGCGTTATCTGTTTTGCGGATGCGTCTGACACAGGTGGTCCGGATGGCAAGGTCGCGGCGTTGTGCGACTATCTGTTGGAGGATCCGAAGTCGCCCCTGATGAAATTCGGGCGCGATGGCGAAGACCTGGATGCGTTTCTGGATGTGCGGGCAGTGTTCCAGCAGGCGCATCGCGATCTGGACCTGTTCACGATGCCGGAATTACTGCTGCCGAAGAAGGGCAAATTGGGCCTGACGGATTACGAGAAAATCTTTTGTCCCGATCTGAAATCGGGCGTGGATATTTTCGATATACGCGGAATTGACCGTGCCAAAGGGGCGATGGTTGTCGTGCGGCCCGATCAGTTTGTGGCGCAGGTTTTGCCCTTGGATGCCTATGAAGACTTAGGCGCGTTTTTCGCTGAGTTCATGATGTGAACGAGCGATCATGTTAAACATTGACCGTCCGGTCGGTTACAAATAACCTTTCCTCCAAGCCCCGCGAAAGGGGCAGGGAGGACATGACTTATGACATCATCCGACACCGTGCTGTCGCGGTTGGACGCGGGCGTTCTGTGTATAACGCTGAACCGCCCGGACCGGTTGAATGCCTTTACCGAAGAGATGCACATCGCCCTGCGGGCCGAGTTCGATCGCGCACGGGATGACGATGCGGTGCGCGCTGTTCTTCTGACCGGTGCGGGGCGTGGCTTTTGCGCGGGGCAGGACCTTGGGGATCGCGATCCGCGCAAGGGCGAGGCGCGCGATCTGGGGCAGACGTTGGACATGTTTTATAACCCGACGCTGCGGTTGATGCGGGATTTGAACAAACCCATTGTCTGCGCGGTGAACGGCGTGGCGGCGGGTGCAGGGGCCAATGTGGCCTTGGCCTGCGATATTGTGCTGGCCGCGAAATCCGCCAAGTTCATTCAGGCCTTCAGCAAGATCGGGCTGGTTCCCGATGCCGGTGGCAGCTGGACATTGACGCGCATGATTGGCGAGGCGCGGGCAAAAGCGCTGACTATGACGGCGGAGCCTTTGATGGCGGAAACCGCAGCGGATTGGGGTTTGATCTGGAAAGCGGTGGACGACGACGCGCTGATCGATGAGGCGACGGCACTGGCGGAAAAGCTGGCGGCGGGGCCGACCTTTGGTTTGGGACTGACCAAACAGCTGATCCATGATGCGGCCACCAACGATTTCGATACGCAGCTTGATCGCGAACGGGATTGTCAACGCGCGGCGGGGGCGTCGGACGACTACAAAGAAGGCGTCATCGCGTTTCTTGAAAAGCGCGCGCCAAGTTTTTCGGGGCGCTGATCGTGGCACAGGACATGACAGATCAGGAACTGGCCGAAGCCTGCGCCAAGGCACTCTGGTCCACGGATAACGCAACGCAGCAGTTGGGCATGGAGTTGGCCAGTGTCGGACCCGGTGAGGCGGTGATTGAAATGGTCGTGACCGAACGGATGACCAACGGACACGGCACGGCCCATGGCGGCTATCTGTTCACACTGGCCGACAGCGCCTTTGCCTTTGCGTGCAATACCTACAATCAGGCCACCGTCGCGCAGCATTGTTCGGTGACCTACATCACGCCCGGCGCTTTGGGGGATCGTCTGACGGCCCACGCGCACGAGATTTCACGCAAGGGCCGGTCGGGCATCTACGACGTCACGATCACACGACGGGACGGCACCGTGATTGCCGAATTCCGCGGGCATTCGCGCAGCTTGGGCCAGCCACTTTTGCCTGACGCAGGCGCATAAGGATCAGGGGAGGAGAGACCATGAAAGACCTGACACCACCAAAGGACATCCTTGACCCGATTGAGATTGCCAGCCGCGATGAAATCACCGCGGTTCAGGAAAAGCGGATGGCGTGGTCGCTGCGCCATGCCTACGACAACTCGCCCTTTTTCAAAGCGAACTTTGACAAGCACGGCGCGCATCCGGATGATTTCAAAACGCTGGCCGATCTGGCGAAGTTTCCTTTTACGATGAAACAGGACCTGCGCGACACCTACCCCTTTGGCATGTTCGCGGTGCCGCAGGATCAGGTGGCGCGGGTGCATGCGTCGTCCGGTACCACTGGTAAGCCGACAGTGGTCGGCTATACCCAGAACGACATCAGCAATTGGGCCGATTGCGTTGCGCGGTCGATCCGTGCCTCAGGCGGGCGTGCGGGGGACATCTGCCATATCTCCTATGGCTACGGGTTGTTCACCGGCGGTCTGGGCGCGCATTACGGGGCCGAACGTTTGGGCTGCACTGTGGTGCCTGTCTCCGGCGGCATGACCGAACGGCAGGTGACGCTGATTCAGGATTTCAAACCGCAGATCATCATGGTCACCCCCTCCTATATGCTGGCCATTCTGGACGAGTTCCGCAGGCAGGGCATTGACCCGCGCGAGTCCTCTTTGAACGTCGGGATTTTCGGGGCAGAGCCTTGGACGAATTCGATGCGCGGCGAGATTGAACAGGCGTTCGATATGCATGCGGTAGATATTTACGGGCTGTCCGAGATCATGGGGCCGGGTGTCGCGAATGAATGCGTCGAAACCAAAGACGGGCTGCATGTCTGGGAAGATCACTTCTACCCTGAAATTATCGATCCCGCGACGGGCGAGGTGCTGCCGGATGGCGAGATGGGCGAATTGGTCTTTACCACGCTGACGAAAGAGGCGTTGCCGATGGTGCGCTACCGGACCCGCGATCTGACGCGCATCCTGCCCGGAACGGCGCGATCCATGCGGCGGATCGAAAAGATCACGGGGCGCAGCGACGACATGATCATCCTGCGCGGCGTCAACGTGTTCCCGACCCAGATCGAAGAGCAGATCCTGAAATGTGCGGGCCTTGCGCCGCATTTCCAGATCGAACTGATCAGCAAAGGCCGGATGGACGCGATGGTGGTGCATGTGGAATGCACGGCCGATATGTCGTCGTCGGACGCGCGCGATGCGACGGCGCGGGAACTGGCGCATCACATCAAATCGGTCGTTGGCATCACAGCGGCAATCACCGTGCATGATCCCAACGGCGTCGCCCGATCCGAGGGCAAGGCCAAACGGGTGGTGGACAACCGGACCGGCTAGCGCTGGTCCGTCCGGGGTGGCGGAGAGGAGCGCCGTCGTTTAAGCCAGCGATGGAGTATCAGGGAAGGGCCGATTGGTATGGCCAGAACACGCGCCAAGGATTTCGAGGAAAAGCAGCATCAGCTTTTGCTGGTGGCCGCCCATGTCTTTGCCACCGACGGGATGGAAAAGGCGTCGATGTCCGGTATCGCGAAACTGGCGGGCGTGTCGAAATCGCTGCTCTATCATTACTATCCCTCCAAGTCCGAGCTGATCTTTTCCATCATTCAGGCCCATCTGGTCGAGCTTGAGGCCGCCTTGGCCGAAGCGGACGATCCGACTTTGCCGCCGCGCGACCGGTTGCAGAAACTGGTGAAGGCCACGCTGGATGCCTACGAGGGCGCCGATGATATGCACAAGGTGCAGCTGAACGCGGGTGAAGCACTGGACGAAGATCAGCTGGCCCAAGTCACCACAATGAACCGTCAGATCGTAAAGCGCATTGCGGATGTGATCGCGGAAATCCACCCTGAACTGGCGGCTCCGTCGGGATCGCTTTTGATGCCAGTCACCATGTCGCTGTTCGGGATGATGAACTGGGCCTATCTGTGGTTCCGCGAAGATGGCCCCATGACCCGCGAAGATTACGCGCGCATGGCGACAACGCTGATTTTGGATGGCGTAAAGGGCGTCGCCTGACGCCCCTTAGGCATCGTCCGGCAACGGCCAGCTTTTTGCGACCATCGTCAGAACATCGTATTGCGCGACGACCTCGTCGTTCTGGTTGGTGACGCAGCAATCCCAACGGACCTCGCCATAAACCGATCCTTCGCGGGGGCTGATTTCCTTGCAGGTCAGCTGCACGCCCAGACTGTCGCCGAAATAGACCGGCGTCAGAAAACGCAGGTTGTCGATGCCGTAGTTCGCAAGAACAGGGCCTGGATCGGGCTGGACGAACAAGCCTGCGGCAAAGGACACGATCAGATAGCCATGCGCGACGCGGTCGTCGAAGAACGGGTTCGCCTTGGCCGCAGCTTCGTCCATATGGGCATAGAAGGTGTCGCCTGTGAACTTGGCAAAATGTTCGGTGTCTTCCAGCGTGATCGCGCGTCGGGCGGTAACCAACTGGTCGCCTATGTGCAGGTCTTCCAGTGATTTCCGGAATGGGTGCGTGCCGGATTGCGCAGGGGCACCGGCAACCCATTGGCCGGTGATCTTGGCCAACATGCGGGGCGTGCCTTGAATGGCGGTGCGCGCCATAAAGTGTTTGACCCCGCGCATGCCTCCCATTTCTTCACCCCCACCAGCGCGGCCGGGACCGCCGTGGATCAGCGGTGCAAGCGGAGAGCCGTGACCGGTGGACGTTTTGGCGCTGTCGCGATTGCCGACCAACACCCGACCATGCTGCGGCGCAAGGCCCAACGTCAGCTCGGCACCGAGAGTGTCATCATTGGTAAAGACCGACGACACCAACGACCCGCGGCCTTTCATGGCCAAGGCGATGGCGTCGTCCACGCTGTCGTATCCCATGACGGTGGCGGCGGGGCCGAAGGCCTCGGTGTCGTGGGGCGCGGTTGCGGTCATCGGATTGGCGCAATGCAGCAGAACAGGGTTCATGAACGCGCCTTTGTCGGGATCGCCCGACGAGGTGCTGACCGCGTCAGGATCGCCGAAAACGATTTCGGCGTCGGCTGCGATGCGTGCGATCTGGGCGCGGACGGTGTCGCGATCGGAAAGCGAGGCCAAGACCCCCATGCGGGTGGCGGCATCCGATGGCAGGCCCGGTTGTACCTTGGCCAACGCCGCAGACAGCGCGTCGATCACGGCCTGTTCTTGGGATTTCGGCACAAGGACGCGGCGGATGGCGGTACATTTCTGGCCCGCCTTTGACGTCATCTCGCGCTGGACTTCTTTCACGAACAGATCGAACTCGGGCGTTCCCGCCACCGCATCGGGCGCAAGGATCGAGGCGTTCAGGCTGTCGGCCTCCATCGTGAACCGGACCGAGTTTTTGACGATGGCCGGATGGCTGCGCAGCTTGTGGCCCGTCGCAGCCGAACCGGTGAAAGTGACCACATCCTGTTCGGTCACGTGATCCAGCAGATCGCCGACACCGCCGCAGACAATCTGCAACGCGCCGTCGGGCAGAATACCCATATCGATGATCCGGCGCGCTACCAGTTCGGCCAGATAGGCACCGGTTGAGGCCGGTTTCACAAGGCAGGGCATGCCCGCGATCAAGGCAGGGGCGATCTTTTCCAACATGCCCCAGACGGGGAAGTTGAAAGCATTGATATGAACCGCGACGCCCAGCATGGGGCTCAGGACGTGCTGACCCACGAAAGAGCCGTCTTTGGACAGTTGTTCGACCGGACCTTCGGGCAGAACGCGGGCGTTGGGCAGTTCGCGACGGGCCTTGGAGGCGAAGGTCAGCATGGTGCCAATCCCGCCGTCGATATCAGGCCATGCGTCGCGGGGCGTGGCCCCTGTGTGCAGGCTTTCGCGGTGGAAGTCGTCTTTCATCTCCAACAGCTTCAGACCGATGATCTTCAGCATCATGGCGCGTTCGTGGGTGGTGTGGCGGCGCAGGGCAGGGCCGCCCACGGTGCGGCCCCACTCCAGCGCGGCGGCCATGTCCAGACCTTCGGACCCGATCAGGGCATGGATGTCGCCGGTTGCGGCATCAAAAAGCGGTTTGGGTTCACCCGCGCCGGTGCGCCACGCGCCGCTCAGGTAGCTTTCCAAGCGGCGGGGAGTTTCATTCGTCATAGGTCAGCACCACTTTGTCAGACAGGGGAATGCACTGGCACGACAGGACGTAGCCCGCGCGCACTTCGTAATCTTCCAGCGCGTGGTTCACTTCCATTTCGACCTCGCCCTCCAGCACCTTGGCGCGGCAGGTCGAACAGACGCCCGCTTTGCAGGAATAGGGCGCGTCCATGTCGTGTTGCAGCGCCGCGTCCAGAACCGCGGTTCCGTCGCGCGGCATCTGGAAACTGCGGGTCACGCCGTCGATGGTGACCGACACGTCGCAGGCATCGGCTGTCTGGCTGTCCGCCTTTGCGCTGGCCTTCTGTTTCGCGCGGCCCGGCTGGGACGAGGCGAAAAGTTCGAACTTGATCTGGTCATCGCTCAGCCCATGTTTGCGCAGGCCTTCGGCGATGGTCAGCATCATCGGCTCGGGGCCGCAGATAAATGCGGTGTCGATGTTGTCGGCGTCGATCCAGAGGCGGAAAAGCGTATCCAGTTTCTCGGCATCGACGCGCCCCGAGAACAGATCGATATCCCCACCGGTTTCCAGAATATGGATGACCGAGAACCGCCCCAGATAGGTGTTCTTCAGATCCTCCAGTTCCTCGCGGAACATGATCGAACTGGCGTGGCGGTTGGCGTAGACCAGCGTGATGTTTGCGTTCGGTTCCCGCGCGAGAGTGGTCTTGATGATCGACAGAACAGGCGTGATGCCGGACCCGCCCGCAAAGGCCAGATAGCCACGCGCACTGTCGGGATCGAGCGGGGTAAAGAACCGCCCCTGCGGCGTCATCGCCTCGACCGTGTCGCCGGGGCGCAGGTTTTCGTTGGCCCAGGTCGAGAACGCACCGCCGTCGACCCGCTTGATGCCGACACGCAGCAGATTGTCGTCCAGACCTGCGCAAATCGAATAGGAGCGGCGAAGTTCCTGCCCGTCAAAATCGCGGCGGAAGGTCAGATACTGGCCTTGGGTAAAGGTGAAATCGCCGTCCTGGGGTTTCAGTGTGACAACCACGGCATCACGGGTGTCGTGGTGGACATCGATCACATCAAGGGTGTGGAAGCGGGGCATTATCGCGTCTCCTGTTCCAAGTGTTCTGAGGCCAGCGTTAATGGCATTTGAAATAGTCAAAGGGTTCCAGACAGTCGCGGCAGACATAGGCCGCTTTGCAGGGCGTCGATCCGAACTGGCTGACTTTGTCGGTATGTGTCGATCCGCAGCGGGGGCATTCGATTGTCAGGTTCGATCCCGCCAATCGCGCCGCGCGGCTCATGCGGCCGTCTGAGGCCGTGCCGTTCACCGGTGGCGCGATCCCGTAGGCGCGCAGCTTGTCGCGGGCGCTGTCGGTGATCCAGTCGGTGGTCCACGGGGGCGACAGGCGTCTTTCCAGCGCCAGCTTTTCGATACCCTTTTCGCGCAGTTTATCCTCGACCATCATGTCGATCACTGCCGTGGCGGGGCAGCCGGAATAGGTGGGTGTAACGGCGACGCGCAGGGTGTCGTCGTCCCAGCGGACATCGCGGATGATGCCCAGTTCGGTGACGGAAACGACGGGGATTTCAGGGTCGGGCACCTCGGCCAGCCACTCCCATATCTGGTCGGTGCTGGCTGTCACCACTCGGCCCCCGGATAGGCGCGTTGCAGGAACTGCATTTCGGCTAGAAGGTAGCCCAGATGTTCTGTGTGCCGTCCTTGCTTGCCGCCCGTATGCACGTCGAAACGGCGTTCGGGCAGGGTTAACGTGGCCTCGTCCAGAATGTCTTTCACCGTGGCGGTCCAGCGTGTGTGCAGATCACTCAGGTCAGGGGCGATGCCAGCCTCTGTCATCGCGGTGTCGACGGCGTCGGCTGTGAACATTTCGCCGGTGTAGGGCCAAAGGTGATCCAGCGCGGCTTGCATGCGGGCGTGGCTTTCTTCGGTACCGTCGCCCAGCCGGACAACAAGGTCCGAGGCACGGTCCAGCTGATAGGCGACTTCCTTCAGCGCCTTAGCCGCGATCTCGGCCACGCGGGTGTTAGGCGAGGTGGACAGCGCTGTCAGCAGTTCGAAGTGGAAGGCATCGAACAGGAATTCGCGCATGATTGTCTGACCGATATCGCCGTTGGGCAGTTCGACCAGTTTCACGTTCCGGAAGGCCATCGCATCGCGCAGATAGGCCAGTTGGTCGGCTGTGCGACCCTGACCCTCGACCTCGGCGGCAAGGCCCAGCCACATCTGGCAGTGCCCGATCAGATCCAGCGCGGTATTTGCCAGCGCGATGTCTTCTTCCAGCGCAGGGCCATGACCGCACCATTCGGATGTGCGGTGTCCAAGGATCAGTGCGTTGTCCCCCAGACGGCATAGCCAGTCGAACAAGGCGGGGCGCAGGGCGTCATCGATCTGCACAGGATCGCGTCCGTCCAGAGCCATCACATGTGCCCCACTTCATCGGGGATGTCGTAAAAGGTCGGGTGGCGATAGACCTTGTCTTCGGCCGGATCAAAAAGAGGGCCTTTGTCAGACGGGCTTGATGCCGTGATCGCGGACGAGGGCACGACCCAGATCGACACGCCTTCCTTGCGGCGGGGATCGCCATTTCGGCGTCAGGGGCGTGCAAACTGCCCACGTGACGGTGGTTCAGGCCATGCTGGCCACGGATAAAGATTTCCCATAGGGGCCATTCTTTTTTTGACATGATTTCTCCTCCCCTCAGTGTCTCTATTCCGCCGCTGTCCGGCGGGCGGCCTGTTTGTCGGCGTAGGCCGATAGTCCTTCGCGGAACCACTGGCCGTCGTCCCAAGCTTTGCGGCGGGCGCCAAGGCGTTCTTCGTTGCAAGGGCCGTTGCCTTTCAGAACCTCAAAGAATTCATCCCAATCCGGTTCGGAAAAATCGTAGCCCTGTTTGTCGTCGTTCCAGCGCAGGTGTTCATCGGGCACGGTCAGGCCCAGATATTCGGCCTGCGGCACGGTTTCGTTCACAAAGCGCTGGCGCAATTCGTCGTTGGTGTTGATCTTGATTTTCCACGCCATGTTCTGCGTCGAATGGACGGACTCGGCATCGGAGGGGCCGAACATCATCAGCGACGGATACCAGAAGCGGTTCAGCGCATCCTGCGCCATTTCCTTTTGCGCAGGCGTGCCTTGGGCCATCTTCATCATGATGGAATAGCCCTGACGTTGGTGAAAGCTTTCTTCTTTGCAGATGCGGACCATCGCGCGGGCGTAGGGGCCGTAGGACGTGCGCTGAAGCGGCACCTGATTCATGATCGCGGCACCGTCGACCAGCCAGCCGATTGCGCCCATGTCGGCCCATGTCAGCGTCGGGTAGTTGAAGATCGAGCTATACTTCATCGCGCCGGAGTGCAGCTTTTCGAAAAGCTCATCACGGGTGACGCCAAGCGTTTCGCAGGCTGAATAAAGGTACAGACCGTGGCCTGCTTCGTCCTGCACTTTGGCCAGCAGGATCTGTTTGCGCTCAAGCGTCGGGGCGCGGGTGATCCAGTTGCCTTCGGGCAGTTGTCCGACGATCTCGGAATGGGCGTGCTGGCCGATCTGGCGGATCAGCGTTTTGCGATAGCCCTCGGGCATCCATTCCTTGGGCTCGATCCGTTCGCCACGGTCGATTCGCGCCTGAAACTCGGCCAACGCCTGTGGGTCGTCATTGGACGATTCCGACTTGATCATCTGTGCATACATGGTCGTGCCTCCCATCGCGACAGGTCAGTCACCTTATTCGTTGACCGACCGGTTGGTGAATATTTAGCGCAAGATGGGCCAGTGGATCAAACAAAATTTAAAGCGGGCCGGAAATTCGGTTGTTCCAATGCGCGCCTTAGCGCCGCTTGGCCAGTTCGCGGTAAAGGGCTTCTCGGGATACGCCCAGAATATGCGCAAGATCCTGAAGCTGTCCTTTCGGGGGAAGGTGGGGGTTGTCGAACAGCCATGCATCAAGCCGCTCGGCCACTGTTTTCAACGTCCGGATTTCGGACTGCATCCGTGATTTCTGAAGCGTTCGGGCCAATTGTGCGGCCCATGCCTGCGTTAAAGGGGCAGAGGCATGTAGCCGGTCAAGAAAGTCGGCGACAGGTAGACGCAGCAGGGTGGCTTTTGTGCTGGCCTGACCATCGCAGTGATAGATCGGCGAATAGGCCGATGCCTCGGCCAGAATCGCGCCCGCGTTTGCGCGGTTCAGGATCAACCGCGTGCCCGAGGGGCTGACACGGACCAGATCAATCTGGCCGCTTTCGACAAGATACATCGACGCGACCTGATCGCCCGAATGGAACAGGTATTCGCCTGCATGTGCGATGGTCGACGGGCAGTCGTGAAAAAGATCAGTCAGGCAAGGTGACATGATCATGATCATATAGGACGCGCCAGTCGGATGCTACGGGTGGTGACAGAACTTGTGAACCGGAGGGAATAGTATGGATCAGGTCATACGGGTTATTGCGCTGGCGCTTTTGCCGTCCGGCCTTTGGGCGGCAGGGGGGGACCATGCGACGCCCTACGCAGGCTTTCAGGATCGTGCGATCAAAAGCCTGTCGGATGACGACATTGCCGAGCTGCGGCGTGGGGGTGGCTGGGGTCTTGCGCTGCCCGCAGAGCTCAGCGGGTTGCCCGGACCTGCGCATCTGTTGGAGATGCAGGACGAGATCGGACTGAGCGAAGATCAGGTCGCGCGGATCACGGTTGTCTATGACGGGATGAAAGCCGAGGCCATCGAAGCGGGTGAAAAGTTCATCGCTGCAGAAGCCGCGCTAAGCGAGGCTTTCGCCGCCAAGGATATGGATCCGGACAGCCTTCGCGCCCTTTTGGCGGCCTCGGCAGAGGCCCGCGCAGCGCTTCGTTTTGTGCATCTGTCGCGCCATTTGATGACGCCCGATGTGCTGAGTGAGGACCAGATCGCGACGTATCAGCGGTTGCGCGGCTATGCGGATGATCCCTGCCAAGCGATACCGGAGGGGCATGATCCCGACATGTGGCGCCGCCATAACGGGTGTACCAAGTGACTTTGGTCAGCTCGACGAACCCTGCGCCAGTTCCACCATCGCCGTGGTGACGCGGGTCAGTTCGTCGGGCGTGATGATGTAGGGTGGCA
Organism: Thalassococcus halodurans; assembly: GCA_950096585.1. Taxonomy (GTDB): domain Bacteria; phylum Pseudomonadota; class Alphaproteobacteria; order Rhodobacterales; family Rhodobacteraceae; genus Thalassococcus; species Thalassococcus halodurans_A. The sequence continues at coordinate 24,340 of CATNDK010000011.1, forward strand.
TCGTATAGATGTTGTGGCCGAAGGGGCGCAGCCAGACGCCTGTTTCTGGCGCGCGCGCATGGGCGATGCGTGCATCCACAGGATCGTGCATTTCGATAACGCCGATTGCCCCAAGAACCCGCACATCCCGAACGCCCGGAAGGGCGGCGGCAGGGGCGAGGCCGTCGCGCAACTGCGCCTCGATCGCCTGAACGTTTGTCTTCCAGGAGCCCGACGCGAGCAGGTCCAGACTGGCGCAGGCGGCTGCGCAGGCCAGCGGATTGGCCATGAACGTGGGCCCGTGCATCAGCGCCTTGTCCGCATCGATCATCAGCGGGTCGAGCGTGGCGAGGCCCTGAGCGATCAGGTCCTCCT
>CATNDK010000012.1 GCA_950096585.1 Thalassococcus halodurans
TTCATCGGTCACAAGAAACGCAGATTGATAGATGAAGTCGGTGATAAAAAAGAGACCGGGTTCGATTTCGCTGACATGCAGTCCGAACTCGGTGTTGGCCTCGGGAATACGCGCCTGCATTGCGGGAAGTTCAGGGGCAAAGTGGCGAAAGCTGTCGGGGTGATCGACATCCGTCGAGATCGTATTGGCCGGATTGTGGGCATGGTCCCCTGCTGCGGTCAGAGCAGAGGGGATGGTCAGAACGGCAACGCAGGCCATGGCGGAAACTGTTGTCAGGTATCGCATCGGATAACTCCCTTGGTTGAAGTGATGTCCAAGGCATAGTTTTCCGGTCAGCCGGGGTATTGACCGCGACGGACAGGGTTTTGACCGTTGCGGCCAAAACCCGGCATTCGCGGGTCGGGGGCTGCGTTAGGTTTTTCCGGCACGCGCCAGTAGAAGAAACGCGGGCAGCGCGCTTCCTAACCAGACGACCCCATAAAGTGCGGCGGGAACCGCGTAGGCGTTGAAAATGGGCCCGTCGACCACAAGAAGACCAGCGATTGCAAGCGCCAGCGCGCCATTCTGAACACCGGTTTCGACCGAGATCGTTTTCGCCTCTCGATCAGTGGCTTGAAGCCAGCGTGACAGGGTGAATGATACGAAAGAAACGACTGCGACCATCGCAATTAGGCCCAGTCCGAGACTTGCGAAATTGGCGCGCACGATCTGCCAGTTCGACGCGATGGCGCCTGCGATCACGACGATGAACAGTAGGGTCGCGGCCATCGACACTGTTGGGTCGATGGCTGTGGCAGTCTTTGGCGCAAACGCGCGCAGCGCGACGCCAACTGTGATGGGAAGCGCGGTAAGCAGAAAGGCGGTAAGCGCTGTCGATGTGATGTCGATCTCGGGTGCGTCAGTGCGCATGAAGTACGTGACCGCGAATGTCAGAACCAGCGGGACAGTGATCACGCAGGTCAGGCTGAAGGCGGCTGTCAACGTCACCGATAGCGCCACATCCCAATTGGCGAGCTTGGTTATGACGTTGCTTGTCGCGCCCCCCGGACAGGCGGCGAGGATCATAAGGCCAACAGCGGTTTCTCCGGTAAATCCGAAGCCTAGAATAATGCCGAAGGCAATCAGCGGCAGCATGACGATCTGATTAAGCGCCCCGATGCAGAACGCGCGTGGGCGCTGTGCGATACGGGCAAAGTCCGCAGGCGTCAGGCCCAGACCCAGACTGAACATGATAAAGACAACCGCCATGGGCAGCAAAGCCGCAACGAAGATGTCCATGTTCTGCCCACCATCCTAAACCTCAGGACCCGTGGAGAGCTTAGAAGAATAAATCGGATTAGGCGAGAACGGTGGTTTCTATCTGAAACTTCGCCCTTAGATCGGGTTCGGGGATGCAAATCAGGACGCGTGTCGGAAAGCGGCTTGGCCGTGGGTCGGTTGCATGCCCGCCACCACGTCCGTCTTTGCCCAAGGTTCATCGACAAATCGGGGCGCCATGCCCAGTGACTCGGCCACCGCAAAATCGCGTGCGTGTGATACCAGCACTTCGACATCACAGGGCGCGACATCCAGCGAAGCGGCGGTTTCCAGCAAACCTTTTTCCACGCATTGCGCATAGGTGGGTTCGATGGGCGCAGTAATCACACCAAGCCGCGTCGCGTTGGTGACCAATGCGGAGGATCGGATAAGGTTCGTGGTCAGGATGGGGTAATCCGATAGAAAACCCGTCGGACGCGTGACCCCGAGAGGATAGCGCAAGGCCGAGACTAGGCTTTCAAGCGGTTCCAGCGACGTGCTCCAGACCGCGTCGTTCAGGACATCAAGATAGCATTCGATCAATTCCTGCCGCTGTTTCGCTGTGCCCGGTAGCTGGGACAGAAAACCAAGCATAGTCATTTCAGAGATGAGTTTGGATTGGTCCTGTTTCGAAAGGATCGCTGGGACGCCGCGTTTTCTAAACGCAAGATTACAGGCGGTCCGTTCGACCTCGGCAATGTCACAAAGCGCGTGAACGGAACAGATGATAAGGGCTTTCATGATGACCTCCGGCTGATTGAGATTGATGAACAACTCATAGCTGGAACGGGCATCACGATATTGACTGCTGCTGCCAGCCTCTTGACCCTTCCGGCCAAAAGCCGGCTCAGGGCGTCAGCGATTTGCGGTAGTTTGCAGGCGTCTGGTTCGTCCAGCGCTTGAACGCGCGATTGAAGGCGCTTTGTTCTGAAAAACCGGTGAGAAACGCGATTTCAGAGAATGTATGGGCTTCGTTCTGAAGCATCCCCAGCGCGATTTCGCGCCGTGTTTCTTCTGCAAGGGATTGAAAGTTCACGCCATGGTCAGACAGGCGACGATGAAAGGACCGCACGCTAAAGCCCAGTTCGCGCGCGACATCCGCCATTTTTGGCAGGCCTTCGCTCAGGTGCTTGCCGATCTCTTCCTTTGTGTCCCGAACAAGAGACGGGGAAGATCCTATTTGTTCCAGCTCTTCTTCCAGATGCTTTGTCAGAAACTCGGACAGCGCGTGATCGCCGAGTTTGTTTTCGGCCTTCAGCGTGTCATGAGAAAACAGAATGCCATCCGAGTCTGCGTGGAACGCGATGTCGCAACCGAAGAATTCGTTGAAGGCTTGCGCATCCCGCGGGGGATCATGCCGGAAGGTCACGCGTTCGGGTGTGACTTTGTCGGCGGCCATTTGATCAATCGCTGAATACATTGCTGACAGACCTGCTTCGGGTGAAAACACCCGTCCGGGGCCATGCCCCAAAAGAACCTGCTGACGCAAAAACATAGAGGTGCCTTGCGGGATCAAGTCGTAGCGCCCGCTGTCTGAAACCAGTGACTGATACCGCGCCATACGTTCCAGAACGCCATGAACCGTCGGGGCGGCTTTGCAAGCCAAGGCAAGGCTGCCCACCTTGTCAAAGTTGATCGCTTTCGCATAGCGCACCGACAGCGATGCGCGATCGGGAACGTTTTCCGCAACAAGGCCAAGGATGTCGTAATGTGCGTTGGCTGTAATACGTCCGCGTTCAACAGTTGCCTTCAGCAGCGTCGTGTCGCCCTGCATCAGCGACCCGTCTGCCTTCAACTCATAGCCGGCGGCATTTGCGAAATACTGGGTGAGAACAATCGAAATGGAAGGCATTAGGTCGGTCGCAAAATCATAATCAAAGCGAGACTACCCCGTACGACACAGCCTGTCACTGTCGGGGTTGGTGACCCTATCAGCGCTTGCGGTAGGCGGCGGCTTTGGCGCGGTTTCCGCATACCTCCATCGAGCACCAGCGGCGTTTGTGGTTCTTGCTGACGTCCAGAAAATACAGGGTGCAGGTCGGGCCTTCGCAATTCCGGACATGATGAAAATCGGCCTGCGTGATCAGATGTGCGGCGGCTGACGCGATCCGCAGGATCAGATCGGCAGGGGGCTTTAGGCTGAATTCTTCGGTCAGGGTCAGTCGCCCCTCGGCCGCTTTGATGTGTTGGGTCCTTACCCCACGTGCAAGGATTGCATTGATTTCCCTGATCATCGGGTGCCCCGCATCTGTCGGCTGCACGCCTGCCGTTGATGCGATGAAGGCGCGAAAGCGTTCGCGGAAGGCGACGATTTCTGCGCGCGCGGCGTCAAGGGCGGCGGCGCTGTCGGTGTTGCGGAACGCGGCAACGTCTTTGTCGGTCACAAGCTGTGCCGCCGCCATCCAGTCCAGCAGATCCTGACCTGTTTCAAGCCAGTCATACAGCACGCTGCGGGGCTGTGCGACGGAATTGAGGAAATCCAGAGCGGGGTGTTCGCCTACGAAAAACGGGGCTGGGCGGGGCGCATCGGTCATGGTGAAGCGGGTCCGGTCACTTGGAATGATCAATACTCATAACCGAAGTAACGGCATTTAGCCAGTTATGATGGCTCACGGAAACTCACGAATAAGTAACTGTCTAAAACTATTTTAGAAAGTTATGAAGTAACCATCAAATGTATTTAAGATGGTTATAAAGGGCTCCCGATGCCGATATCTCCTTCCAACCTTTTGCGCGCGCTCCGGTCGCTGGTCACTCGCGATGCCGCTGCGGCCCCCGGCACGACTTTCTCCAACACACTCCAACCCACTGAAAGGACTGAAAACATGACGACAATCCTCTATATCGCGGCCTCGCCCCGAGGTGAAAATTCGCAATCGGGCAAGCTGGCCGAGGCCTATCTTGCCGCACGTAAGGCAGCCGAGCCCGATGTGACGATCGAGTATCTTGATCTGTGGCGGGCCGACCTGCCTGAATTCGATGGGGATAAGGCGGCGGCGAAAATGACATTCTTCGGTGTGGGCGACATGGACAGCCCGCGCCAGACCGCTTGGGACCAAGTCGTCGCCGTGACAGACCGGTTCATCAAGGCCGATGAATACGTGCTGTCCGTGCCGATGTGGAACGGCGGCATTCCTTACAAGCTGAAGCAATATATCGACATCATCACCCAGCCGGGCCTGCTGTTCGGCTTTGATCCCGAGAATGGGTACAGCGGCCTTTTGCAGGGCAAAACGGCGCGGGTCTTTTACACCTCTGGCGTCTATGCGCCCGGTGCGCCTGCGAAATACGGGGCGGATTTCCATTCGACCTATCTGGACTGGTGGCTGGATTTCATCGGTGTAACCGATGTCGAAACCCTGCGCTTCCAACCGTCGCTGCTGACGGCGGATGCGGTAGGGGATCAGGCCCGCGCGGTCGAGCGCGCAGCAATGATGTCGCCGGTCCCTGCCTGATCCGCGGATTAAAGCACAATCATGAGGCTCGGTCGCATGGATCGGGCCTTATGTGTCAGCGGGCAGGTCCGCCAGATTTTCCCTAAGCGCGTAGGCAATCAGGGCGGCTGTCTTCCGCGTGCCGGTTTTCGCCATCAGACTGGAACGATGCCGCACCACGGTGTTGGGCGAAATGTTCAGGATATGCGCGATCTCGGGTGTGCTGTGGCCTGCAACGATCAGGTTCAGCACTTGCAGTTCCCGTTTGGTCAGGGTCTCGGCCTCGGCGGTTTGGTCCAGAACATTCTGATAATAAGGGCAGATAACGCGCGTGCCAGCCACGATGCGTCTGATCATTGCTGTAATGTCGGTGCTGTCGTCGCCCTTGTACAGAATGCCGTCGACACCAAGGCGATCAAGCTCGGCAATCTTGCTGTTGATCTCGATGCCGGTGAAAATGACCACACGACTTTGCGGTGACCAGCGGCGCAGTTCGATCAGCACCTCGGCCCCTCCGGCCAGTGGCATCGACACATCCAGAATGACCAGATCGGGCCGGTGTTTGCGCACCAGTCCGATCGCCTGAATGCCATCGCTTGCCTCGCCCACGATAGAAAACCTGTGGCCGGTGTCCGTCTGGATCCGCCCCAACATCCCGCGAATTCCGTCCCGAATAATCGAATGGTCGTCCGCCAAGACCGTTGTCAGCTCTGCCATCGTGTTGGTATCCTGAAAAGCAATTGATTTAATTTATGGTTTATCGGCGCATGTTTTTGCTTCGTTTCAAAGCACTTTTGCTGGTCTGGGCAATAATGGTGTCGGTTGTCCAGTCTGCGGCATTGGCTGCATCGTATTACGAAACGGGCGCGCCGATCATTCTGTCTCCGGGGCAAAGTATTGGCCCGATTGCCGATGGTCCCGTCTACCGCGCCGACAACCGAGGGGATTTGACCCCCGAAGACGTCTATATCCTTTTCGAAACCGGTGCCTTCGGGACCTACGAAGATGTCCAGACAGAGTTTGCCGGAACCGATACGGTCGTCTGGGCGGCCATGATGTTCGAAGGCAGTCCCGAGCTTGCCAACGTAGAACCGGCGCAGCGACGCTTTGTGGTGCAACTGTCCAACTACCGCCCGCAATTTCTGGTCGAGGTTTATGTCGTGCGCGACGGGCAGGCGCCCGAAAAAATCTCGGGGTTCGGAGCCGACAGTCAGGGCCGCTTTCTGGATCACCATGGATCGAGTTTGGTGTCCCAACCGTTCGAGATTGCGGCGGGCGAACGCGTCGCGCTGATGACGCGCCAAATCTGGCAGCCGAAACTGCCTGCAAACCTTGTCACAATCGACCCCGCCGAAGGCTATTTCATCAAGCAAACCTTTGAGACGGCGTCGACCGTTCTGACCTTTGCGGTTCTGATGCTCAGTTCGGTGGCGGTTATCCTGTTCTGGCCCTTGGCGCGGAACACAATCGGGTCGTTGCTGGCGATCTGGCATATCCTGCTGACCGTCCACGTCTACATTGTACCGCTTTATGTGATGTTCTGGGGGCCAAGGACGGTGCCGGAATGGCAGTGGAACGTGACCGCAGGTTTGCAAATCGCCTGCGGCTTCTGGATCGCGCTTTATGCCTTCAGGAATCGCATCGGCCCGATGTGGCGTTGGGGGATGGTTCTGGTTCCGGTGATCAGTACCTTGCTGATCTGGCCCTATGGCGATGCGGTTGATCTGCAGATGGCGCAGGGATTGGCCCTGTGGGTGACGTACATCCTTGTGCTTCTGGTCGCGGCCCTGCGGATCGAGGGCGGCCGAAAGATCCGGTGGGCGGTGGCGATCACACTGGGTGCTGTCGGGTTTTTCGGCTTTATGGTCGATATGCTCGGGCCGTATTTCGACATTCCCATGGTTCTGGCGCTGTTGTTTAACCGCCATGCAACGGCCCTTGCCGGTGTGATCCTGATGGGGGCTGCCATTTGGGGCGCGATTGAAAAACGGCGGGCGCGCGACCGGTTGGAAGAACAATACGTCGCGGCCCTGTCGAAATCCGAAGCGCAGGCCAGACGGCTTTTGAACACCGAACGATCGCTGGCCGACGCCCGCGAAGCCGCCCGAACCGTGACGGCACGTATGGCTGCGGCGCGTCATGATATGCGCCAGCCTCTGGTCGGATTGCGTATGACGCTGGGTGCCTTCGAGGACGAGCTGCCCGCCGACATGAAGCGCCGCATGGGCGAAGCCGTCAGCTATATGGACGGTCTGATCAACAGCCTGTCCGAAACAGAGCCGGTGGCGCAAGAACAGGAACGTTTTCCGTTGAATGTGGTTCTGTGTGCCCTGCACGATATGTTCGCGGAAGAGGCCGACGCCCTTGGTGTCGAGCTGAGTATCGTGGCCAGCACGGTGGAAACCGATTTGCCCGCCTTGCCCTTGATGCGGGCGGTCAGCAATCTGGTGTCGAACGCCTTGCGCCATGCCCAACCGGGCCGCGTTCTGGTTGGCGTGCGGCGCGGGGCTGGCGGAGCATGGCGCTTGGAAGTGCATGACAATGGCCGTGGCATGGATGACGTGGAACGCACGCTGGTTTTGCAGGAAGGCGGGCGTGGGGACAGCCCATCGGATGGCGAGGGTCGGGGGCTGTCCATTGTTCAGGATATCGCGGCGCGGTGTGGTCTTGATTTCCAGTTCGAAACCCAAAAGGACCGGGGAACCATCGCTAGATTGGGAATGGTGTCTGCGCGCCACCGCCGCGCCGCTGAATAAGGCCGATCAGCTACTAGCGGACTATCGGCCTGAATCGGATCAGCAAGAGCATTTCGCCGATGATGCGGAGTCATTGAAAATGCCCCAGCCGCCCGAGTCCTTGCCCAGAACGCCGCGGGTCGAGCCCTTGTAGTTGCTGTGCTGGTACATCACCATGCTGCAGGTGCCTGTTGTTTTCGCCGACGATGCGCGGTCGTTAAATTTGCCCAGAGAAATCGGGTTGGTATTGGGCGGAATGCGAAGTTCGTCCCCTTTAAAATTCGCGTGCTGGTACAGGAAACACGCCGAGTCTTGCGCGACCTTTTTGTTCTTCTTCTTGTTCGATTTGTCGATGATCCCGAGAAGGTCACCGATGGTCACATTCTTTCCCTCGGCAAATGCGGGTGCGACGGACCCAAGGGACAAACCCAATGCGAGCGCGGCTGTGGTGGCAAGCTTGAAAAGTTTCATGAATAACTCCTGTTGTTCGATGCTTGCGCTTGGCTCTGTTCATCGAAACCAAGCGTGTTGAATGCAGCCAACATCACCGCTCAGGAGCGCTTTCTGAATGATATGAACATATCAATTTTTGGATTTTGAGACGGTTTTACTGTGCGAAATGATACATTTGACCGCCGTTCATGGCCTTTATCAGGTCACGCGATTTTTGACGCTCGGGGGCTTAACACCGCCCCGCCAGCGTCATCACCCAATAGCCGTTCACGTTTGCCAGCCCGTACATCCGCACGTCCGGTTTCAGCATGCTCGCGCGGTGGCTTGGGGAATCCATCCATGCCTGCAGCACTGTTTTGTCGTTGAACGGGCCCTTGGCGATGTTTTCCGCGCGTGTTCCGCGGCAGCCAGCGGCGGTGAGGCGAGAGACGCCCGTGCTGCCATCCGATCCGCGGTGGCTGAAAAAGTTGTTCGTCGCCATATCCTGGGCGTGCTTCTGCGCCACGCGGGTCGCGGTGGCCGAGACAGACAGGGGCTGAAGCCCGAACTTCGCGCGGATCTGGTTCAGGTCCGGCAGGCTGGGATCGGTCGAGGTAATCTGTTCCACCTCATAGGTCACGATCCTGGGCGACGGTGCCGTGCCCGCGCTGCCGCAGGCGGTCAGGATAAGGGACATAGATAGGGCGACTGCGGTTCGGATCATGGGCCTGTTCCTGCCATTTCGCTGGTGCGGATGGCCCGAGTTTAGGTTGTGATCCCTTAACAATCCATAGACCGGATTGCCGCGTCGGCGGTGGCGCGCCTGTTTCGGCGCGCCGGTTGGTATCAGACTTCCAGCGGCGTGGCGCTGCGGGTCCATTTCAGGGGCTGGAACACCTCGTCCACCGGCGTTTCAGCCACGTGGTTGATGTAGTTCGACATGGTTTTCTGAGCGAGGCCAAGGATCACATCCAGAACGGCGCGGTGGCCGTAGCCTGCGGCAAAGAAGGCGTCCATCTGCTCTTGGCTGACATTGCCACGGGTGCGGACCATCTGGATGGTGAATGTGCGCAATGCCTCAAGCTTTTCTGACGGCAGGGGTGTTTCGTCGCGAAGGGCGTCGATGATCTCGTCCGAGACTTTCATCATCTTGGCGATGCCGGTGTGTGCGGGCACGCAGTAGTGGCATTCATGTTCGACGTTGATGGCTTGCCAGACGACCGTCAGCTCATCGGCGTCGAAATCAGTCGCCATGAAGCTTTTGTGCAGAAACTGATAGGCTTCAAAGGCTTGCGGGCTTTCAGCCAGTACCTTGTGCAGGCCGGGCAGGCGACCGAACGCCTTTTGGGATTCCTCAAGAAACGGTTTCGAATTTTCAGGGGCGGTGTCGAAGTTGTGGAACGGGAATGTCATGGATCATGTCCTTTGTTGAATACGGGTATGCATCATTAGGGGTTTCTTGAGTGATCACTCAAGTATATATTTTGAGTAATCGCTCAAATATTGGTGAACAGATGCCGAGACGGCCGAACTATGACCGGGATGACCTGATAGACCGCGCACGGGATTTGTTCTGGCGCAGCGGCTGGGCGGGCACGTCTTTGAAAGACCTCGAGGCCACGTTGAAGATGAAACCGGGCAGCTTTTATGCGGCCTTCGGATCGAAAGAGGCGCTGTATGAACTGGCGCTGGAAAAGTATTCGGAAGGCAGCAGGGCGACGGTTCAGGAACTGGTGGACCAATTCGGCGCCTTCGGGGCGCTGACGCATCTGCCCGCTGTCGTGGTTGAGGCCGAAGGCGCGCCGGCCAAAGCCTGCATGGTGTCCAAAACTCTGCTGGAGTTACACGCGCAGAACCATCCTCTGGCGGCCAAGGCCGAAGATCTGCTGAACATGATGGAGGAACAGTTCACCGGTCTGTTCCGTCAGGCGCAGGCGGATGGGGATATCGACCCTGATCTTGATCCGGCGGTTCTGGCGCGGCGGTATCAGTCGGATTTGTTGGGTCTGCGGTTGTCAGCGGAACGCAGCAGTCTGGACGCCAGCGCAATAGCCGCCGAATTCGCAGACAGCCTCGGTCGGCTGCGGCCTGCGAATTAGAACGCCTGTCGCAACGCAGTGAGGCCGCTGCGCAACGTGCCCACGTCTGACCCAACCGCCAGAAATCCCACGCCAAGATCAGCATAGCCTTTGGCCAGCGTGCGGTCCGATGTCAGGATGCCTGCCGCAACGCCTGCTTGGCGAATGCGGGTCAGGGCATTGTACACGGCCTCTTGCACCTCGGGGTGGGCGGGGTTGCCCCTGTGGCCCATATCGGCCGCCAGATCGGAGGGGCCGATAAACACGCCATCCACGCCTTTGACCGCCAGAATATCGTCCAGCGCGTCCAGACCGGCGCGGCTTTCCACCTGCAACAACAGACAGACCTGATCGTTGGCAGTCGCCAGATAATCGGCCTCGGCGCCATAACGCGATGCCCTTGCCAATGCTGCGCCAACGCCCCGCACGCCGTCGGGCGGATAGAGCATTGATTTCACAACTTCACGCGCCTGATCCGCGCTTTCGATCATCGGCACCAGAAGGGTCTGCGCGCCGATATCCAGTATCTGTTTGATGTCCGCGCGGTTGTCGTCTTTGATCCGCACCACCGGATGGGCCGTGCCGTGGCTGGCCGCGCGCAGTTGCGCCAACACATCGCGCAGCCCGTTCGGCCCGTGCTCTGCGTCGATCACCAGCCAGTCGAACCCGCAGCCTGCGGCAAGCTCGGCTACGCTGGGATCGCCAAGGCCCACCCACAGTCCGATCTGCGTTTCGCCAGATGTCAGGCGTTTCTTGAAGGTGTTCTCAGGTGCGGGCATCGGGTTACTCGAAGTTAATGGCGACAGTGCCGAAGGGGCCGAAATCAGCGTCGATTTCGGTGCCGGACGGGCATTCGATCGGCGCGATAAAGGAACCGGACAGAACGATCTGCCCCGCTTCGATCCGCTGGCCGTATTGGCCCATGCGCCGCGCCAGCCAGACAAGCCCCATCACCGGATCGTCTAGCACCGCAGCGCCCAGTCCGGTGGTTTCAACCTCGCCGTTCACGCGGACGATGGCACCGGTCCAGCGCAGATCGAAGGCGTCGGGCGCATGGCGGCCCGTGCCCAGAACGACGCCCGCGTTGGCGGCGTTGTCCGATACCGTATCGGTGATGATCCGCGCCTGACCGCTGTCGGGGTCTTTGCGCAGAATGCGGGTGTCCAGAATTTCCAGCGACGGGGCGACATAGTCGGTTGCCGCCAGCACATCGTCACGGGTGACATCGCCATCCAGCGCGGATTTCATGACAAAGGCGATCTCGGCCTCGACCCGTGGCTGGATGAACCGGCCTTTGGGCACAGTCGCGCCGTGATCAAACACCATGTCGTCGTACAACACGCCCGAATCCGGCGTGTCGATGTTCAGCGCGCGTTGCATCACCTTGGACGTCAAGCCGATCTTCCAGCCCGCAATTGTACGACCCGAGGCCAGCTTTTGCGCCATCTGCGCCGCTTGGATGGCATAGGCATCGTCCAATGTCAGACCGGGATGCCGCAAGGACAGAAGCCCGATCTGTTCGCGCGTTTCCTCGGCCTGCAGCAGGTCAGCGGCGGCGCGGTCGATATCGCTCTGGCTTAGGTTCATTCGTCTTCTACCGTGTTGCGCAGGATGCCGATGCCGGGGCATTCGACCTCGACCACATCGCCGGGTTTCAGGTATTTCGGCGGATCGAACCGTGCGCCCGCGCCGGTGGGGGTGCCGGTGATGATGATGTCGCCCGCTTCCAGCGTTGTGAAGGTCGAGATGTAGGCGATTTCTTCGCGGATCGGGAACATCATGTTCTTCAGCTCGTCTTCCTGACGCAGTTCGCCATTCACGCGGGTCATGATCTTGGCATCGTCCAGTTGCGCGGGATCGGTAAAGGGCACCATCCACGGCCCGATGGCACCGGATTTGTCCCAGTTCTTTCCTTGGGTGACGTTGAACTTTGCGTGACGCACCCAGTCGCGGATCGTGCCTTCGTTGCACAGCGTCAGGGCGGCGATGTGGTCATAGGCGTCTTCGGCTTTGATGCGGCGACCGCCCTTGCCGATCACCACGGCAACCTCGCCCTCATAGTCCAGCGTGTGGTTTTCCGGCGGGCGGATCAGGGGGCAGTTGTGGCCCGTAAAGCTGCTGGGAAAGCGCGGGAACAGCGACATGTGTTTCGGCTGGCTGCTGCCGTCTTTATATTCGGCGTTCCGGTCGGGGAAGTTGACGCCAACACAGATGATGCGCGCAGGGTTCGGCACGGGGATGCCGTAGGTGACAGCGTCCTCGGACCAAGTGGGCGTGCGGGATTTTCCCGCCTCCGCCAGTTCATCCAGCGCGCCTGCGGCGATCGCTTCGCGCAGGGTCGGGAACCTGTCGCCAAAGTCCGACGACAGATCGATCACGCCATTATCTGTGACCAGCCCGTAGTGGTCCTGACTATCGACGCGGAACGAGGCGAGTTTAGGGGTGTTCATAGGAAACCTTCCAGATCGTCTACGGGGTCAGGGGGCGATAATCGGTGTGGCCTTCAACTCGGCCTCGCGCGTGGCGACACCGGTAAAGACGGATCCGTGTTCAAACCAGCTGCGCGGCGCGGCGGCACCCCAAAGGGTCTGGCGCTGCGGGTCTTTCAGATCCCATTTGATCGGTTCCAGATCGGGATCGACCGTCTGGTAGTCCGAACAGTAGATCTCGATCCGGTGACCATCGGGATCAAGGATATAGAGGAAGAACGCGTTGGAAATGCCGTGACGGCCCGGACCGCGTTCGATGTTGCTGACGTAGCCAGTGGTTGCCATCAGATCGAGCAGGTCGATGATGTTCAGCGGTGTAGGCACCCAAAACGCTGTGTGGTGCAGACGGGGGCCTGTGCCGTTGGTAAAGGCGATGTCATGCACGCCGCCTTTGCGATGCGCCCATGCCGCCCAGAGATGACCAGTTTCTTCGTCCTCAGTGTATTCGGTGACGCGGAAGCCAAGCTCGCCGTAGAACTCAACCGCCTGATCCACGTTCGGCGCAAAGCAGTTGAAGTGGTCGATGCGCAGCGGTTTCACACCGCGATAGAGTTCGTACTTCTGATGGATCGGCTCGAGCCGGTCCATTTTGTAGTAAAACTCCATCGGTGCGCCGAAACAGTCATGGGTGCGCAGCGTGCGTCCCTGATAGGCGCGGTCGACCCATTCGGTTTTATGGCCCTTAGCTTTGAAAAACGCCTCGGCCTTGTCCAGGTCTTCTTCGGACCAGACTTTGTAGGACAGGTAATCAATTCCTGCCTCGGGCTTTTTCTTGAGCACAAGGCAGTGATGTCCGCGCTCTTCCATGGCGCGCAGATAGATCGTGTCCTGATCTTCGTCTGTGACCTGCAGGCCAAGGATTTCGGTATAGAATTTGCGGCTCGCGGCCAGATCGGTCACGCCGAATTCGACGTGGCTCAGGCGCACAATGTTGAACGCGGGGTTCAGGTTCGGTGCGGGGATCGGCATTGGGTCTCCTCCCAAAGAATGCGGGGTGGTGCGGCGTCTCAGCCGCCGAGTTTCGGGATTTTGTGTGTCGCGCGGGGGAACGAGACGTTGACCGTCTCCATATAGAAATCAAACGACCAGTCGCCGCCGTCACGGCCGATGCCGCTGGCTTTGACGCCACCAAAAGGCGTGGGCAGGTGGCGGATGTTTTCCGAGTTCACCCACATCATGCCTGCCTGCAGCTCGTCCGTCATCCGCATGGCGCGGTTCAGGTCGTTGGTCCACAGGTAAGCGGCCAGACCGTAGTCCACGTCATTGGCGATGCGCAGCGCGTCGTCTTCGTCTTGGAAGGGGATCGCGGTCAGGACGGGGCCAAAGATTTCTTCTTGCGAGATGGCCATGTCGTTGTTGGCCTGTGTGAACAGTGTGGGCGCAACATAGCAGCCGTCTTCACCCACCTTTTCACCACCTGCGGCGATGGTCGCGCCTTCTTCTTCGGCTTTATCGAAATAGGACAGAACCTTGGATTCATGTTCGGGGTGGATAAGCGGGCCGACAACAGTGTCCGGATCAAGCGGATGCCCGACCTTGATGCGTTTGGCGACGTCAGCCACGCGGGCGCAGACCTCATCATAGATCGTGTCCTGTACCAACAGGCGCGACGACGATGTGCAGCGTTCGCCGTTCAGGGAATAAATCATGAAGGTCGCAGCATCGACGGCGCGGTCCAGATCGGCATCGTCGAATACGATGACAGGGTTCTTGCCGCCCAGTTCGAAATGAACGCGTTTCAGCGTGGCCGCGCCTTGGGCCATGATCATGCTGCCCGTGCGACTTTCGCCGACAAAGGCGATGGCCTTGATGTCGGGATGTTCGGTTAATCTTTTGCCCACCTCTTCGCCAAACCCGTTCACCACGTTCAAAACGCCTTTGGGCAAACCGGCGCTTTCGGCGATTTCAACCAGAAGTTTGGCGGTCATCGGACTGAATTCTGCGGGCTTGTGAACAACGGTACAACCAGAGGCAAGTGCAGGGGCAATCTTCCATGTGGACAGCATGAAAGGCGTGTTCCACGGGGTGATCACTCCGACCGGCCCGATGGGGCGGCGCGAGGTGGTGTTCATCTGCGTGGGCGTGCGCGTGACCTCGCCATTTTCGGCGTGGGGGGCTTGGTCGGCAAAGTAGCGGAAGTTAGCGGCACCACGGATCGCGGCCTTGGACATAAAGCGCAGCGCCTGACCGGTGTCCATGCATTCGGTAAAGGCAATCTCTTCGGCGCGGGCCTCGATTGCCTCGGCGACTTTGATCAGGATTTTCCGGCGCTCGGCACCGGGGGTCTTGGACCAGACAGGGAAGGCGGCCTTGGCCGCAGCGACGGCGCGGTCGATGTCTTCTGCGCCGCCACGGGCCACTGTGGCCAACACCGACAGATCGGTCGGCGTGACGGTTTCAAAGGTCTGGCCGCTTGCCGCGGGTACGGATTGACCGTCAATGTGGTTCAACACGCCGGTGTCGCGGAAGTGGGCCAAATAGGCCGTGGCCTTGGCGATGTTGTCTTGCAGAACGCTCATGTCCTAGTCCTTTTTCGAAAGCCGTGCGTGGATCGGCGTATCTTTCCAGCTAAGCGCCGGATCGATTTCACGAATTTCCAGTGACAGGGCAAAATGAGGGGTGCCAAGCGGGCCAGCCAGCGCGCCTTGAACAGCGGCGAAAATCGTATCGCCCGCAGCTTTCAGCGTGTCTTTGTCCCGACCTGCGCCGACGGCCAGTGTCATAGCCAGAAAATCGTTTTCGGGGTGATCATCGGCCACAATCGCGATGTCTGCGCGATAGGCGCGCACGCGGATGCCGCCCACGGGAAAGATCCCAGCATCGATCATCGCCTGATAGGCCGTGCGCGCAACGGTTTGCATATCGCAGCGCGCCTCCAGCCCTGCGGAATATTCCATCGACAGGTGTGGCATTATGATTCCTCCCTTGAATAATGAACATGTTAAGTAAATGGTTGCTTGTCAACGATGGAATATTCCGGAACTAAAAACACGGTTGGAGGAACATACCCTATGACGGATCCGGAAATGCGTGACGGCTTTGAGCTGTCGGAAACGCGGCACACGCTTCCGATGGCGCTTTTGCGGCTTCGCGAATTGGTGATGGCTGAATTCCGACCGATTCTTTCGGGGCATGGTGTGACCGAACAGCAATGGCGCGTGATGCGAGTGCTGTTCGAGGTCGAGGAAGTCACCGCCAGCGATCTGGCCGACAGGGCACTGATTCTTGCGCCGTCTTTGTCGCGAATCCTGAAAACACTTGAGGCACGGGGATTTATCGATCTGGGACGCAGCCCCGGAGACGGGCGACGCGCCCGCATCAGATTGTCTGACACCGGGCGCGCCTTTATCCGTTCTGTGTCCCCAGAAAGCGCGGCAGTCTATGCCAAGATCGGAGAGCGAATCGGAGCAGATCGACTCGAGAAATTGTTAACGTTACTGGATCAGGCCAACACGGCGCTTGATGAAAATAGAACTAAATAAAAGAAACAGATCACTCGTTAAAACACAGAAACTTTTAAGGTCCACATCCAGAAAATTGAAAACACTGATGACAAAAGGTGGAAACGTGGAACTCGTTGAAATCACTCCGCCTTCATGGCGGTTGGAGCTAACTCGGTGTTCCTTAAAAGCTTAATCAATTCCAGTACATGGCGGCGATTTTCCGGCTTTTCCAGCTGGTGCAATTGGGCCGCCGCTTCTGCGACTTTGCGGTTGATGCGTTCATTCGAGCCAACCGGAGCGTCGGTCAGGCCGTCAAAGAAAAAGTTGGGGGAAACGCCCAGTACATCGGAAAACTGCCAAAGTTTGCTGGCGGAAATGCGGTTCTTGCCTTGTTCGTACTTCTGGATCTGTTGGAAGGTCAGGCCAACTGTCGATGCGAGCTGTGTCTGGGACATTCCATTCGATTCGCGGATAAAGCGAAGTTTGGAACCGACGTGAACATCAATTTTTTCCGGTGCTAACTGCAATTCTGGTTACCTCTAGTCGCTTACTGAAGACCCGTAATCTGGGCCAAATTTCAAAAATCTCCTTAGAGTTGTTTTATTTTGAGAAGTGCAGTCTTGAAAATTCCAAAAATTTTGAGCGATTATGTATAAAAAATTACCACCTAGTGGATGATTTGTCATACACTAAGGGGAATACAAAATGAGAGTGTAGCTTTGTCAAAATTGACTCGAAATGCGAACGTCTCGGTCGATATGTTGCGCGCCTTCGTGACCTTGGCGGAGTGTCTCAATTTAACCCGTGCCTCGGAAACGTTGAAGGTCACACGCCAAACTGTGCGGCGCCACATTACCGATTTGGAAGAAATTAAAGGCGAGAAATTATTCACGCTTCATCGGCACGAATATTCCCTGACCCAATTCGGCGCTGAATCAATTCCCGAAGCCAAAAGCATTCTACGTCAGATAGAAGGTTGGTCGGGCAGTACAAACTTGGCGCGACGTAGCGCGAAATTTCTGGAAAGTGCCGAATATACGGATTCAGACGGTCGGCGTTTTTATTCCCAGCAGCATTCCATCAGCACGATCGCGATTAACGGGCTTCCGATTATGAAGGCGGCCTTGGCTGCATGGGGCAACGCGCAAACCCAAATCGAAGATCCGGCGATGGAGGTCATTCGACCCTATCTGGTCATCTATAGAAAAAGCGCCGGCGGTTGGATCTGCGTCGAGATCGGCGAAGAGTCTGCGTATGCAAAGTGGTTTGGCTGGGCGTGGTCCAAAAGCGCCATTGGCAGGCTTTCGCAGGAAGACAACGCAGGCGATGACTACAACGATTTCATCGCCGGTGCATACGCCCGCATCTACAGCGAAGGCGGGGTGCGATTGGACCATATTTATGCCCACCTCCCGAGAGAATCTAGCGAAGACCCGGTAC
Source organism: Thalassococcus halodurans (assembly GCA_950096585.1). GTDB lineage: Bacteria > Pseudomonadota > Alphaproteobacteria > Rhodobacterales > Rhodobacteraceae > Thalassococcus > Thalassococcus halodurans_A. Next base: position 17,348 of record CATNDK010000012.1, read on the forward strand.
CGGTGACTTTCCAGAGAATGCTTATGGGATGCGTGTTTCCAGACGAAACACCGGCTTTGGCCGTTCTTGTCCTGATGACCAATCAGTTTGAGATAAATGACATGAAAAACAATGACTTAAAGCCTGTTCCAGAAAACTTACTTATGGATTTCGAAATATAATTCAACCTGAAAGCGAAAAAGCAGCGCGAATTTATGGCAATTCGCTGATAGGTTTCCAACTGTGGCTATATGCAAGCTAGAAGAGGAAACCTTATGTCTGCACTCAATCTATACACAATGATCATGAATGTAGGAAACATCACACGGGAATTGGAAGCCGCTGGTATGCGGATTGAAATCGGTGATGACTTTGCTGTTTACCGCCAATTGCGGAACCAACAATCGGATCGCTCACCGGTCTATCCGATGTTTGATGTCGGTGCGTCTTATGTGGATTCGACCAACGCGTTTTGGGTTTGTGGGTATAACGAAATCGGTGAACTGGTACACACTCAGGCGATCCGTCTTTTGGATTTGTCCAACCATTCTCTCAGTGAACATTTGCGTCTGCACCGTCACAAGTATCTGACGCCGAATTCTACCCCTGATCCGGACCGGACATTCTATTCGTCCACCTCTGCGCTGGATCGCGTGTCGGGGAATGTGTGTTACCATGGTGAGTTTTGGTTGAAAGGTGGAGAGGGTGGGCACCGGAGCCAAGGCTTCACAGCGCTTCTCTCTCGTGTGGTATTTGAACTGGCGCTTAAAATTTGGTCGCCGGATTATGTCTTTGGCCTGGTGCCTTACACCATCGCGGCCAAGGGTATTCCGGTTCGCTACGGCTACACACATTGTGAGCCGGGCGCTTGGCGTGGACCGGACAATCAGATCACATCCGACGAGATGCTGGTCTGGATGAGCCGGGGGGACGTACAGCAATTCCTGGAAACATCGCCACGTGCGCTGTCGGAAGAGCGTGTTCTGCCGAACCGTCAGGAACTGATGGCCAACATGAGTGTCGTCGCTTGAAAGCACCGCAGATCGGGCGGGGATGACTCGTCGGTTCTGCATTTGAAAGACTATTGATGAACGAACAAATTTCAAAAGCCCCCGGTCGCCTGGTCTCGAACCTGGCGATCGTGGGTATTATTCTGGCAAGTGTCGTTTTCGTTCTGGAAATGACACTTGTCCCATTGCTTTTGTCGACGATGCAAGGCGACTTGCAGTTGACCACGGCCCAGCTTGTCTGGGTCTTCAATTCCTATTCCTTCGCAGTTGCTGTGTTTGTTTTGATTGGTGGCTGGGGTGGGGATATTCTGGGGGCCCGACGGGTCTTTGGTATTGGCATCATCGTTTTCTGTCTGGGGGCCGCTGTTTCGGCGGTCTCGGGCAGTTTCAGCACGCTGATCGCGGGCCGGATCATTCAGGGCGTCGGCGGGGGGCTGTTTTCGCCCCTTGTCCCTGTTCTGCTGACGCGGGCCATGCCGGATAAACCGGGCAAGATCCTGATCATCTGGGGCAGCATCGCGGGGTACTTCGCAGCCTTCGCTCCGCTCTTGGGCGGTAAGCTGGTCGAGGTGGCGGGATGGCACGCGATCTTTGCCCTGTTCGCCGTTCTGGCGGGGGCCTCGTTGCTTTTGTCCTCGTTGCTGTTCATGCCCGAGGAGAAGCGCGAACTGACGCTGAAACGGGATGTTCTGGCGCTGTGCCGTTTGCCCAAGCTCTGGCTGACCTTCGGCTATGTGTTCTGCACATACGGCTGCATTACCTTCTTCCTGTTCGACTTCCCGCTGCTTCTGGGCGAGGCGCATTACACCGCCAAGGCGATCGGGCTGTTTCTGGCTGTGATGTGGTTCAGCTTTGCGGCCTTCAGCACGGTTCTGCGCAATTCGGTGGATGGCGAGAAGTTGGGGCTGATCATGTTTGCAGCGCCGGTTCTGATTGCCGCAGGCTTTGTCGTGGCACTGCTGACAGAACAGGCCTTTGCGCTGTTCTTGGCAGGGGTTGCCGTTGGTGCAGGCTTTGCCTGTAGCAATGCGCCGTCCACGCAGCTTGTGCTTCGGATTGTGCCGGATTCCCTGCGCGGGATCGCGACAAGCTTTGACATCACCTTTGCCCGTATGGGCGGCGTTGTGGTGGTGGCCGCTCTGGCCAAGGTGGCTCCCAGCGGGGCCGTGATCGGGGTGATCTGCATGGCACTGGTCGCCGTTGCCTGTGTCTTCCTGTTGCGGGGCGAATTCAGTCAGGGTCCTGATAAAACGTAGCGTCGGGGACAATTCGCCCTACTGACAAGAATCGGCCGGTGGTGCAGAACCTGAACCATCGGCTGGTCACAGTCGGTCTGCCGATGACGATCGGCACCTTGTGGACCGACTGCGCGGCACCTGCGCAGTGTGACCTGTCATGGTGAAAACGCGTAGCTGTACCAGTTGCAGCTTCGCGTTTTCCCAAAGCTTTCTTCCCAATCGCCCAAACGAAAACCGCCCCCACCGGATCAGCGGTAGGGGCGGTGATTTGGTCGCTTGGGAGTTCGACCTTATTCAGCGGGTTCCTGCACCGCTTCTTTTTCGTCTGCCTGCGCTTCCATCGCCGCTTCGACGATGGGTGTGCCGTAGACGAAGAAGTCCTGAGGCAGTTCGCCGCCGTACCAAACGCCGCCTGCGTCAAAGAAGTTCTCTTCGGTCCATGTGAGCGTCTTCCACTCGGGGTCGAAGATCAGATAGCCAGCGTCGCCGAACAGTTCGATGCGGTTGCCGCCGGGTTCGTAGACATACATGAAGTACGCTTGCGAAATGCCGTGCTTGGCAGGGCCCGCTTCGATTGTGACGCCGTAGTCGGCCAGAACGTCTGCCAGATCCAGCATCTGGCCTTGGTTGCCGTACCAGAACGCAAGGTGGTGCAGGCGGTTGCCCGGGCCAGCCTGATCGACGGTGAAGGCAACTTCGTGAACCATCGGGCTGCAGGAGAGCCAGCAGGCCAGTTCCTGTTCGCCACCGAAAATCACGTTTTCACGCTTCAGGAAGCCAAGGCTGTCTTGCAAGAACTGGGCGTTCTTGGTCACGTCCGAGCACAGCAGGTTGAGGTGATCGATCCGGCGGACCGGAACGCCGCGCAGCGGGCGCTTCTGGATGCGGGACAGCAGTTTGGATTTCTGCTCTTCGCTGGGTTTGAAGTATTCAACGTCCCAGAAGATGTGCTGCACGTGGCCGTCGGGCGTGGTGAATTCATATGCACGGCCATAGCCTTTGTGGCCTTCGACCCATTTGCCGGGACGGCCTGTCGCTTCGATCGCGGCAACGCGACGTTCAAGCGCTTGCGGGGATGCCGCGCGCCAGGAAACGGTGCCAACGCCCGCCGCATCGGAACGCGTCAGTTTCAGCGAATGGTGATAGCGATCCTCATAGCCGCGCAGATAGCAGGATTTGCCATCATCTTCGGTCGGCGTCATTCCGAGAACGTCGTGGAAAAACCAGAAGGATTCCTCGAATTTCGGGGTGAAAAGTTCGACCATTGCCAGTTGTGCAACGTCGTGGATTTGTTCCTGAAAGCTCATGGTTCCTCCCTTAAAAACCGTGAAGACAGCTGGGTGTCAGTTACTGGATGCGACGCGGGCCTTTCCCGTGTCGTTTGCCGCTGCGTCCGCATCGGCGAATTTCGGTTCGCCCCCGACAGAGAAGTGGCCAGATTGCAGTTCCTGAAGCAGGATGCGTACGGTCTGGCTGGGCACACCCAAAGACTCGGCTGCTGCGTTTGTGACTGCGCGCATCAGCGCCTGTTTCTGGTCGGTTGTACGACCTTCCATCAGGTGAATCTGGATTACAGGCATTTGGGCTCCTCTTGCGTGGTGGCGCGTGCTTCCCCAATTGCGGGGCCTCCTCACGCGTCCGTCCTGCAACTGTGGCCCAGTGCGAGCGATGCAATCAAATACCATTTCGTCCCGCGCCCGATACCGGTTTGGCATCGAGGCAAACGGCACGGTTAATCCGTCATTTCCCGCGCGACCTGCAGAAAATTTGCCAGCAAGGGCGAGCTGTCGTTTTCACGGTATATGCAGGATATATCGACGCCCGCGGCCTCGTTGACGTCCGACAGCGGCAGGCAAATCACGCCGTCCATGCGCACGCTTGTGATCGATTCCGGCACAAGGCAGACGCCGAAGCCCGCAGCGACCAGCGCCATGGCGGTAAAGCCGTCGCCGACGACCTGTGCGACGTTGGGGGCAAAGCCCGCTTCGTGGCACAGGCCCGATACCTTTTCGACAAAACCCTGCGCACGGCTGGCGGGGAACAGCACCATCGGCTGCTCGGCCAGTTCGGACAAGGCAACGCTGTCACGGTCTGACCACAGGCCGGGATCGGGCAGCACCGCATAAAGCTGTTCGCGCTGCAGTTCTTCGATCATCAAGCCGGGCACGGGCACCAGCATCCGGTTGAACCCCAGATCCAGCGACCGGTTCTGCAGCCCTTCGATCTGCGCCAGTTTATCGCTGGCATGCATGACGATCTTCACGTCCGGATAGCGGTGTTTGAATTCCAGAATGATGCGCGGGATCAGGCTTAAGATCGCGGTGCCGAAAATGGCGATGTCCAAGCGGCCCAGATTGCCCTCGGCGGCGCGGTGAACGCGGTCAGCGGCCTGTTCCAGAAGCTCTGCGATATTGCGGGCCTCTTCCAGAAACAGGCTGCCGGCCTGTGTCAGTTCCACGCCGCGCGGGGTTCGGATGAACAATTGCGCGCCCAGCGTTTCTTCTAGGCTTTGGATCTGACGTGTGATCGGCGGCTGGCTGATGTGCAGCCGTTCAGCCGCGCGACCGAAGTGCAGTTCCTCGGCGACTGCAATAAAGTAGCGCAGCTGTCTCAGGTTCATGTTCGTGCCCATCATGGACAACACTGTGTCGAGGAGCGTGGCACCATGCAAGCGCCACGCTGCCGCATCACAGTTTCATGCACAGATTGGACCGCTCGGTGTAGAATTCGAGCGAATGCAAACCGCCTTCGCGCCCGATGCCCGAGGATTTCGAACCACCGAACGACGTGCGCAGGTCGCGCAGGAACCACGAGTTGACCCAAACCAGACCTGCCTCGATCTGTCCGCCGACGCGATGCGCACGGGACAGGTTTTCCGTCAGGATCGTGGCAGACAGTCCGTAGGTGGTGTCATTGGCCATGGCGATCACTTCCTCTTCGGTGTCGAAGGGCGTGACGTGGCAGCAGGGGCCAAAGATTTCCTCTTTCACGATGGCGCTGTCTTCGGGCAGGCCCGTCCAGATCGTCGGATCGACAAAGAAGCCGCCCTGACGTTCGTCATTGAACTGGGGCATACCGCCACCTGTCACGACGTTCGCACCCAATTCGCGGGCCTTATCATAGTAGCTCAGGACCTTGCGGCGGTGTTCGTCGGAAATCAGCGGGCCGATGGTGGCGCCGGGGGTTTCCGGGCCACCGTGTTTCAGCGCCTCGGCACCGGCCTTCATGCGGCTGATGTATTCGTCAAACACGGGGCGTTCCACATAGACCCGTTCAGTGCCCAGACAGACCTGACCTGTGTTGGCAAAGACAGACCGCATCGTGACCTCGATCGCCTTGTCCATATCGGCATCGGCAAAGATGATCGCGGGGTTCTTGCCGCCCAGTTCGAACGATACATCGCGCAGGCCGACGGCGGCCTGTTTCATGATCGCCTCGCCGGTGCGGGTTTCGCCGGTAAAGGTGATGCCGGACACTTTGGGATGCTGTGTCAGCAGCTCGCCCGCCGATCCGGGGCCGAACCCGTGGATCACGTTGTAGACGCCCTTCGGGATGCCCACTTCGTTCATCACCTCGCCTAGAAGGGTTGCGGTGTAGGGGCTTTCCTCGGACGGTTTGACGACAACGGTGTTCCCGCAGGCAAGGGCGGGGCCGACCTTCCATGTCATCAACAGGAACGGTGCGTTCCACGGGGAAATAACACCGATCACGCCTTTGGGGCGGTGCAGTTCAAGGTTCACCGCGCCGGTTTGGTCGGGCGTGTCCATGTGATAGAATTCGCCGCCGGTGTGTTTCAGCATTTCGGCAAAGATGCGGAAGTTCGCGGCACCACGGGGGATTTCGACCTTTTCGGCGAAATGGCGGGTGTGGGCCGTATCGGCAACTTCGGCTTCGATGAAATCGGCGGTGCGGGCCTGAATGGCATCGGCCAGACGCATCAGCAGATCGCAGCGCGCGGCCTTGGGCATTTTGCCCCATTCGCCCTTCAGCGCGGCATCGGCGGCCATGACCGCGTCGTTCACATCCTCGGCCAGTGCTTCGTGCACGACGGCGATCTTTTCGCCAGTCGCGGGCGAGATTTTGTCAAAGGTCTTGCCGGACTTCGCGTCGCGATAGGTGCCATCGATAAAGAGTTGATGCGTTTTCATGGTGTCCTCCGCCTTTAATCACCGTGCTAGATATGTAGAGAGCCCCCGTGATGCGCTCCAATGCTTTTGCGGCGGGGTGTTGATACGGTTTTGGTATCGAGTGATAGTGCTTTGCGATGCGGTATCGGTATCGAGGGCGGTCTGCCAAAGTATTGGAGCGTATCGGCCAACCTCTCTAGCTTGGCCTCCGACAGGACTTGCACGAATTGCGAGTGGAGGAGCTATGCTGGACCAATCAAGAACCGACGCGCTGGGCGATGCGCTTTATAATGCGCTGAAGTCGGGCAAACCGACCCCCAAGATCAGCGTCTTGGAACCCGAAAGCGATATCGAGGATGCCTACCGCATCCAGTTGCGCATGT
>CATNDK010000013.1 GCA_950096585.1 Thalassococcus halodurans
CTCGTCCAGGTCACCGGCGATCTGGAACTCGGTGGCTACGGCTTTGTCACCATCACGCACGAATTGCTACATGGCATGGGCTTGGCTCACCCGCATGACAATGGCGGTACATCGACCATTATGCCGGGCGTCACAGCTCCGTTTGGCAGCTATGGCATTTTTGACCTGAACCAAGGCATTTATACGACGATGTCGTACAACACGGGTTTTCCGACCGGAGGCAATCCGAGCACCTACGACTACGGTTATGAAATCGGGCCTATGGCGCTGGATATTGCCCAGCTGCAGGCGACCTATGGCGCGAACATGACGCACGCGACCGGTGACAACACGTATACACTGGTGTCTGTGAATGCGACGGGCACCGGCTATCAGGCGATCTGGGATGCCGGTGGCACCGATGAAATCGTTTACACAGGTTCGGCCAGTGTCACCATCGATTTGCGCGCAGCCACGTTGAACGCTGAACTCGGTGGCGGTGGTTTTGTTTCCAAGGCGGATGGTATCTACGGTGGTTTCACAATCGCGAACGGTGTGATCATCGAAAACGCCACAGGCGGCAGCAATGATGATATCCTGATCGGGAATGACGCCGACAACATGTTCACAGGCGGCTACGGTGACGACGTCGCGAACGGTGGTCTGGGCAATGACACTTTTGTTGTCGCTGTGGCGCGTGCGGATGCGACAGTGACAGAAACTGCCGACGGCTATCAGCTTGTGTCCAACTTTGGCACCGACAGCTTGACCGACATCGAATTCATCGCGTTTTCTGATGGTACAGTGACAGTGTCTGACGCGGTATCCGGTGGTACGGGTGGTGGTGGAACTGGTACGCAGCCTACGGGCCTTGGCCGTCTTTTTGCATCGCAGCACAACCTGTTTGAAAGTTTCCTGAGCCTCGACAGCTTCAGCTTTGTTCGCACGTCACAATCGACAACAACTTCGACGACGACGTCCACAATCGGCCTGTTCTCGGGTCTATCATTCACGACGCGTGTGCCAAACGCGCAGGAAATCGAAGAGCCGACTGACGCGACAGCCTATTCGAATGACTGGCTGTATACGGATACGGTGTTTGATTTCCTCTGATCGCAAACCGGCGCGTCATGCGCCGATTTGAACCTGCTTTTAACCTGTGTCGGGGCAAAACCGTCTGACACAGGAAGGGAACAGGAATGCCATCTTCTGGACAGCCGGTTTTGCATTCGGTCCACGGGCAGACACAGGGGGCCACTTGGCGTGTGATTGCCGCGCTGGTGCTACGCGAAATGGCGACCAGCTACGGGCGGTCCCCCGGTGGGTATCTTTGGGCGGTGCTAGAGCCGACGGTGGGCATTGCAGCGTTGGTGATCCTGTTTTCGATCAGCTTCCGCGCCCCGCCCTTGGGCGATGATTTCGCGCTATTCTATGCCAGCGGCTTTCTGCCCTTTGTCATGTTTCAGGCCGTCACCACCAAGGTGTCACAGGCGATCAACCAATCAAAACCCTTGCTGGGCTATCCGCGTGTGACGTTGCTCGATACGATTTTGGCGCGCTTCCTTCTGGCCGTTCTGACACAGACAGTTGTGACGGTGGTTATTCTTGCGGTCATTATGATGGCATTCGATCCAGCACAAAGACTGGATCTGGCGATCCTGATCCCCTGTTACGGCGTCGCGGCGGCGCTGGGGTTTGGTGTTGGGTGTCTGAACTGTGTTCTGATCACACGATATGTGATCTGGCAAAGCATCTGGTCGGTAATGATGCGGCCTATGGTCTTGGTGTCTGGAGTGATTTTTCTGCACGACATGGTGCCGCAACCTTACCGCGACTGGCTGGAATGGAACCCTTTGGTACACATCACCGGCCTGTCGCGTAAGGCGACATATGCGTTCTATTCGGCCGATTATGCTGGCTATCTGTATCCCTTGGGATTTGCGCTGTTCTCGGCGGCTCTCGGCCTGTTGATCTTGCAGGCGTTCCGGCGGGATCTGCTGGAACTGTGATCAGGCCATACCAAGATCGTTTTCCAGCGCCGTCGTCGTTCCGACCCCTTCGATCACAAGACGCCCGTCCGACCCGAAATCGAAAACGACCATGCCGTCCTGAACATGGGCAAGGGCTGCGATTTCATCGGGGTCCAATGCGGTACCACCCCACAGCGCGTGATCAATCAGAAGGTGGTCCACATCGTTCTGGAAATCCTCGATCCGCACCGATCCACCGCGGAACACAAAGGTATCGGCCCCCAGACCGCCGTTCAGAATGTCCGTGCCGCCGCCACCTTCCAACCGGTCATCACCTGAGTTTCCAAACAGCGTGTCATTGCCGCTGTCCCCGATCAGGCTGTCGTCGCCATTGCCACCAAACAATTGATCATCACCGGCCCCGCCTGACAGCTGGTCATGGTTGATCCCGCCAGAAAGGATATCCGCTCCGTTCCCGCCCGCAAGCTGATCTGTTCCTGCGCCACCTTCCAGACTGTCGTTCCCTTCCCCGCCGTCCAGCGTGTCGCTTCCTGATCCGCCGTCCAGGGTATCATCGCCCCAATCGCCCGCCAGAACATCATGGTTCAGCCCGCCCAGCAGGACATCGTGATCAAGCCCACCGTCAAGCTGATCCGCACCGGCATTCCCGTTCAACGTGTCCGCGCCTGATCCACCGAACAGCCGGTCAGGCCCCGCATCCCCCGACAGATCATCGTTTGCGTCGCCGCCCTCTAGAAGGTCTGCCCCGAGACCTCCGAATAAAATGTCGTCCCCCAGATCGCCGAAAAGACTGTCGTTGCCATTGTTCCCGCTGATGAGGTCGTTTCCGGTGCCGCCTTGGATATGATCATAGCCGTTGGCGCCGCTGACGGTGTCATCGCCAGCGCCCCCCATCATCCGGTCGCTTCCTTCGCCACCTGCGATGCTATCGGCCCCGGCCCCGCCATCGATCAGATCGATGCCGCCGCGCCCCAGAATGACATCATCGCCATCACCGCCCTGGAGCGTGTCGTTGACGGTGGTGCCATCCAGTTGTTGGCCGGGGATGACCTCATCAGAGCGGCTACCGGTCAGCCACCAGGGCATATACCGGTCGGGTCCGGTGGTTAGGGCCGCTGTCAAAAGATCGGGGTCGATCGGTTGCAGGTCATTCGAGGTGATGACCAACACTTCTTCGCCGATCAGACTTTGAAATCTGATTTCGGCCCCAGTTGCAGTGGGATTGATCACCAGTTGCGTCGGGCTGCGATAAAAGGCCCAAGCCGTCAGGTCGAGCATGTCTTCGCTGATGTCGAAGCCGGTGATCTGATCGCGGGCGGCGTCGGCGGTCATGACAAACAGATCCTGCCCCGCGCTTCCTGCCAACTGGGTTTCGCCGTCGCTGTCCGCGACAATCGCGGCCGTTTCCGAAACAGAAAACAGGCTAATGCCGCTTTCGCTGCTGCCCATGGTCAGTAACCCGAGATCGCCATCCGCGCGGCTGAACAAATCCAGCGTGACCGATCCGGCAAGCGACGTATCCAGTTCGTCCACAAGTGTGGCGACCTGAACCAGTTGTCCGTTAGGCATCATGCGAAAAAGGCTGACCCCGCCGTCTGACCCTGCGGCTGCCACATAGATCGCATCGCCGATCACCTGCACATCCAGCGATGACACGCCGTCAAACCGGCTATTGCGTGAATCGATAATGTGATCGCGCAGAAACAGACGCCCGTTCTGGTTTTGCGCATAAACGCTGAGTGTGCTGCTGTCCTGACCGGCAATGATGACAAAACGGGTGCCGTCTGCCTCGACCGTGGCCAGATGTGTGGTCCCTGAAATGCCCGGTGTATCGCTGCGTTCGATTTCCTGATGCGCAATCAGCGTGCCGTCCGAGGCTATGTCGTAAACCGTAATCGCGCGCGTGCCGGTAGATCCGGCAACAAGATAGCCCCCTGCGATCAGAAGGCTGTCGTGATAGGGGGAGGTCACTGTCACGCCCGCGTCAACCAACGTCGCCTGCCCTGTGGCATCCAGTGCCCAGACCGAGGGCCGCGCAGAACCGTCCTCGATCCCGTAAAGATAGGTTGTGCCACCGGTTGCGTGCATAACGAAATGCGTCAGATCGGCATCAATCCCGCTTGCGAAATTGCCTTCAAGGGCCAGGCTGTCGGTGTCATAGCCTGTCAGCCCGATCTGGGAGGTTCCCGAAAGAACGGCAAAAGCATCGCCATTTGATGTTGTCGTATGGCTGACGTCCGGATCTTCGCCAACAGATGCGGTTCCCACCGCTTGCGCTGATGACGTCAGGGACAGGCCGGTGTTGCCCACTGTCCACTGGGACAGCCATATCCCCTCGGTTGGGGTGGCCACGACAAATGCGGTTATCCCGTTCGGCCCATCGACAACCTGCAAATCGCGTGCGCCCAGCAAAACAGGCTGGGCGTCGCTGAAGACAGAACCAAGATGAGCCACAGACGCAAACATGACCGCAATTTTTGCTGTCAGGTCGGGCAAATCTCACGGAAAGATTAAGGCTCGCTGGTGGCGATTTTCACGAATTTTACGTGAATGCCCTAGGCCCAACGCCCGATGGCTATGGCAAAGACCTCGCAACTGTCCGAGACACCGAAATCCGTTTGTCCCGCGACGCGTTTCAGGCTGATTGTGGCCGAGGCCCCGTCCGGCACAATTGCGCCCACGCCCAATAGGGCATCGTCATTCGGGGTCAGGCCCGTTGTGCTTGCCATATCCAGCGTCGCCTGCACCATCGGGGCGGCGATAAACGACTGGCCAAAACTCCAAGCAGCCGACACCGTGGCGGCATCGCTTTGACCCAACGTCAGCTTGGCTGTCGCGATCTGCGTGCCATCGGCAAAGCGCACATAGCCTGTCCCGCTTTCGATCACCGCGCCCGTCGGCGTTCCACCCGACAACGATACAGCGCCCAAAAGATTACCGGGACCGTAACCATAATCGGCCCGCATCAAACGACCCGCCGTGGTGTCCTCGGGCGTGGCCTGCACCGCAGCGCCGCTGGCCGCACCTGTCGCGGGATCGAACTCAAGCGCGGTGATCCACGCACCGCCATCGGGGCTAACCTTGATGGAAAACGCGTCGCTGCCCGCCAACCCCATTTCGGCACGACCTGACCAGTTTGTCTGGAACAACAGGCTGTTCGTATCGCCCACTGCTGCCTTGTTGATCTTCAACTGATGTCCTGCGCCGGCATGGGTGAAAAGCGACGCTTCGGACGCGACGGCCAAACGGTTGATGCTGTCGTACGAGGTCATGATGCCGAGGCCGTCAATATTGGACAGCGATGTCGGGAACGTAGCCCAGACGGTACCATCAAAAACAACCTCGGCGTTTTCGGCCACGACCCATCCGCGCCACCCTGTTTTGGGTGTCTCGAACCGCCAATATGTGTCTTCGAAGACGGCGATGTCCTGATCGTGCCCTGCCCAGTCACCGGTGGCAGACGCCGCCACGATGTAACAGTCGCCCGTCGCGGGCTCTGTCGGCGGCACGGTCAGCGCCCGGTCCAGCACGCTCAATTGTGTCAGCACATCCAGCACGCGCAGCGCCTCATTGTGGGTGACATGCTTCTGGGCTTGGGAAGGTTCGATGTAAGGCATTGAAAGAACGGCGGAAACGGACGGCATGATCACCTCGGCGGTCTAGATTGCGTTGACCGGACCTTGGTGAATGGGCCCTTAATTTTCGACGACCGTGGCGGGCGTTGCGCAGCGGCTGCGCGCCAACCGAAAAATATCTCGCATTTGATACAACCGGCTGTTTTACCGTTTCACTTAAACCGGTCTTAAAAGTCGCCATGGCACCAAAAGCTATCACCAGCAGGAGGTCCCATGTTCCGCCAGATCGCAGCACTATATTCCCGATACGCGCACAGGCATTTGGGTTTGTCCGCGTCCGGCCCGTCTTTGACAGACAGCAGCGGGGCGGTGATCGGGCATATCGACCGGATCGCCTATGAAAACGGGTGTTTTCGGGTTGTGGGATGGGCCAAAGCCGAAACCGTTTCGCTGGTTCTGGCGGGTCAGCAGGTGGTCGCAAAACCCTCGATCTGGCGCAGTGATGTCTTTGCTGCGGCCGGAATTTCCGGCCCGCAAGGGTTTGATCTGTCGCTGTCCATCGGGTTTTCCGAACTACCGAAATGTGCGCCTCCGGGGCTGAAGGTCACAACTGCCAGCGATGCGCCAAAAGTGGGTCCCGTCAGCCTCCCCTCCTTTTCACTGCGTCAGATCCGACGCGCGCATCGCCGGTGCCTTCTTGGCTTTCTGCGCGACGGCATTGCAGCGCTGCCCGCTATCCTTGGCTGGATGGCGAAACGACAACCGAAATACCGCGAACGGGTCAAACGACACTTGGGGCTTTGCCATCCCGTCCCACGGGCGGGCGGCGTGCCCTCTTTGATGCCTGTTGGCGCGATGCATCCTGCGCTGGCAGCATTGCGCAGGTCTCGTAAACCCGGGGTGCTGATTGTGGTGCCGGTATACAACGCGCTGACTTCCCTGAAAGAGGCCTTAACGCGGGTTGAGGCGCACACAGATATTCCGTGGCATCTTGTTCTGATCAACGACGCATCCGCTGATCCCGACGTACAGCCCTTTTTGAACGCGTGGACAGCGCGTAACAAAACCCGGGCGACGTTGCTGCAAAACGCCGAAAATATCGGGTTTGTCGGCACGGTGAACCGTGGTCTTGATCACGTCGCAAATATGAAAGCAGAACGGCACTGGCCCGTGGTTTTACTGAACTCGGATGCATTTGTACCCGACGGCTGGGCCATGCGCCTGATTGCCCCGCTGCTTAGTGATCCCGGTGTTGCCAGCGTCACACCGATGTCCAATGCAGCCGAGGTCATGACCGCGCCAATCCTGTGCCGGAACGTCGGTTTGAAGGCGGGTCAAGCGGACCAGATCGACCTTGCCGCACAGCGCCTAAATCCCCTCGACTGGACAGCGACCGTACCAACAGGCGTCGGCTTCTGCATGGCGCTCTCGCGTGAGTGGCTTCGCTACGTACCGCAGCTGGATACCGCTTTCGGGCGCGGCTACGGGGAAGAGGTCGACTGGTGCCAGAAAACCCGCGCACTTGGCGCGCGTCACGTGGGGCAACCGGCGCTGTTTGTCGAACATGCAGGTGGTCAAAGCTTTGGTTATTTAGCCAAGTCCGCTTTGATAACTGCACATCACAGTATCATTCTGAACCGCTATCCGGATTACGACCAGCAGGTGCAGGATTTCATCGCGACCGACCCGCTCAGCTCGGGCAGGCTCGAACTTGCATTTGCATGGGCCGGTGCGATTGCGACAGAACGTACCCCTGTTTTCGTTGGCCATTCCATGGGCGGCGGTGCAGAGCATGCCTTACAAAAAGACATCCAGATCGCGTTAGAAACGCACCCAGCCGTGATTGTTCTGCGTCTTGGGGGCACGCATCGTTGGCGGCTCGAACTTTTGACGTCGCAAGGGCAAACCAGCGGTGAAACCAATGAGCTTGAGGACGTTCGCAGCCTTCTGTCGCTGATCCCCCGCAAGAGCTTGATCTACTCCTGCGCTGTCGGTGATCGCGACGTCGCCGGGCTGCCGGACGTTCTTTTGTCGATGCTGAACCCCCATGATCAGTCCGAGCTGAAGTTTCACGACTACCTGCCTCTTTCTCCGTCCTACACCTTGCTGGGGCAAGACGGCGGTTACATTGGTCCGCCCTTGGCGGATACACAGGATCGCGCGCATTTATACACGCGGCCGGATGGGACGATCACACCGCTGAGCGACTGGCAAAGCGCGTGGCATCGGTTGGCCAAGCGGTCCAAACTGACCGTTTTTTCCAAATCGAGCAAATCCATCGTCTCTCGGGTCTGGCCCGATCTGAAGCAAGCGATCCGCGTAGAGCCCCATGTCGCGCCCACGGTTCCGCGCGTCATGCAACACAGAAACGCGGGCGTCACCATCGCTGTTCTCGGGGCAATCGGCCAGCAAAAGGGGGCAGAGTTTGTTCGCGCTCTTTCGCTCCAAATGCCGCGCAATCCGAACGTTCGCCTGGCCGTAATCGGACAAGTGGACCCGGCGTTCGGTCTGCCCCCGTGGGTCACAGTCCACGGTGCCTACGACCGTCGCGACATCGCGAAGCTGGCTCAGAAATACAATGTCACCCACTGGTTGATCCCGTCAATCTGGCCAGAAACCTTCTGCTTCACGGTTCATGAGGCTGTTTCGACAGGCCTGCCCTGCCTAGCTTTCGACCTTGGCGCTCAGGGCGAAGCCGTAAGGAACGCCCCGAACGGTGTCACACTGCCAGCAGACCTACTGACCCGCCCCAACGCGCCACAACAGGCGGCGAAATTGATCCTTGAGACAGTCCAAATGCACGCATTGAAGGGGGCCGCATAATGAAGCCCGTTGCCATTGACCATCTACACGCACTCGGGATCGAGGTTCTGCCCCGCGGCAGCGCCACCATCAACCTTCCCGATCAATGTGAAATCGAAGCCCCATGCAGCCTGAAATGGACGCAATACGAATATTCCCTGTGTCTCGGAGCCTTTTCCTATCAGGTGTCCGGCTATTGTTTCGGCGCGCGGATCGGCAGGTACTGTTCGTTTGGTGAAAACGTCCAGATCGGACGCCAGAACCACCCGATGACCTGGGCCTCGACCAGCCCGGCCTTTTATCAGGCGCAGGCTCTGATCTCGCTTGATCCGCAAAACTGGGCAAACGGGGCGACATGGCCCCCGCATTTCGACATCCGGAATGGGCCGGCAACACAGGTGAAAGTCACCACGATCGGCAACGATGTCTGGATCGGACATGGGGCATATATCGCGGCTGGCACGACCATCGGGGACGGTGCTGTGGTTGCCGCCGGTGCTGTCGTAACGCGCGATGTGCCGGCCTATGCGGTCGTCGGCGGCAATCCGGCGCAAATTCTGAAAATGCGCATCCCTGCCCGACAACAATCGGCCATGCTGAACCTGCGGTGGTGGCGCTTTGCGCCGTGGCAGCTTCAGCACCTCGACCCCTCAGATCTGGACGGATTTATCGCCGGACTGCGCGACATGAAGGACGTGCAGCCGCATGTATTCGACTGTTTCAGCACGCAAGGCTTGGCCGCATGACACGTCCCACACTGGTCTTTCTGCACATCCCCAAAACCGCTGGCCAATCCATACACGCCGCGCTGACCGAAATCGCAGGGCCGGAAAACGTGTCGCCAATACGGGTGCACACACAGGTGCCAGAAGGCCAAACACAAATACCTGTCGGCTACCAAATCTATTCCGGCCACATCGACTGGGTCGACTTGGAAAATTTGCCCAACGATTCAAAGGCGTTCACCGTTTTACGCGATCCTCTGGAACGGATTGCATCGTTCTATTTCTATCTGCGTAGAAAGGCCGACCTGATCGGGCCCAACGCTTTGGCCCTGCCCGAAAATAGGGGCATGCAGCGGGCGGCAGCGTGGCCTGCGGAAGACTACTTTTTTGCCGGAAACACCATGTGGCAGGCCTTTATCCGTGACCACTATTGGAACCCTTATTGCAGCTATCTGGTCACCAAACGCATTCGCGGCGCGGCGCAGGCAATCCATATGCCGTCCGAGGTTCTTCTGACCAAGGCCCAAGTCGCGGCCCGTGAACTGTCCGGACTTTATCACACCAATGACCTACGGCCCCTTGAAAGGGACCTGAAACGCTGGACAGGCAAATCTGTGTCCATCGTCGACAAACGCGTCAACGTCGGGCCATCAGACGGCCCAAGATGGCCGAAACTGGCCGCCCTTCTGTCAAAGGACGCAGTGCAAAAGCTTGAACAGATGGTCGCCGTTGACCAGCGCCTTATGCACGCGCTTGGTTTTGCGCCTGCTGGGGCATCATACCGGATGGTCGGCTAAGGCGACCCGTTTTCGCGAGCAACAACAAAAGGTGATCCCCCATCGCGCTTTGACGATGAACGGATTGGGGAAGCTCCGCGTTTTTCCGCGCCACGATGAATTCGCCCAAACATTGCATCGCCTCCGACGTTAACGATCCTTGGATCGCTTCCAAGGCCCGCAAGTTCCGGTCGATCCATTCACCGTAAGCCCCACTGAGCAACAGGCCAAACCGCGCCCATCGCCCGCGCAACTGGCTGTGGTGGCCCAATTGGTTTCCCTTGTGCTGGCGATAGAAAAGCCCGGGCTTTTCGTCATTAAAGATCGTGGCCCCTTGGCCGGTCAAAGCAAGGTAGACCCACCAGTCATGAAATGGCACATCCGCAGCAATCGCGGCAGGTACGGTACGCGCCACAGCGGCGGCCGCACGCGGGGATAAAACCGTCGCGTTGCCCGGCAATATGTTCTGGACCAGCGCATTTCCGAAAGACGCCCCCCGTGGCGGCAGAGACGACGTGCCCATTTCATTCAGCTCGGCATCTGTCAGAATTGCCCGACAACAATAGGCCATTGCCTGTCGATGCCAACCGGACTGGCTGGCGAACCAACGGACGGCATTTGTCAGCTTATCCGGCATCCAGACGTCATCCTGATCGGTACAGCTGATCAGTGCGTCGGGCCGTTCCCGCACCGCACGCGCCAAAAGGAACAGAAAATTCGCCGCCACACCCCGCCCGGGTCCGTAGAAGTACCGGATTTGCGGATATTCTGCCGCGTATTCGCGTAAAATCTTGCGCGTCTCATCCCGCGATCCGTCATCGGCCACGTCCAGCGACCAATCCGTGTGGGTCTGGGCAATCAAACTGTCCAACTGCGGCCGCAAATAGGCGGCCCCATCCCGCGTGGCCATCAAAAGACGAACATGTTTCGGCGAATTTGGCACAACGGTCCTTTCTGGATTCAGCTTCTCTTCACTCCATGACCCTAAGGTCGGTCTCGTTACGGTTTGCTAAAGATTCCCATAATGAAAGGTGAACAGAGGTGTCGGCACAGTCTGATCCAATCCCGCTTCGTCCCGCACAGGACGGCGCCTTTCAGACGGGGCAAGCAGCCCATCATCAACGAATGGCCGGACATCATAAGGCGCTGATCGCCACGTTTTTGCTGATGTTCATCGCACCTGTTCTGGTCAGCGCATGGTACCTGTGGACGCGCGCGGCCGAACGCTACGTGTCACTCTCGGGGTTTTCCGTCCGCACCGAACAAACCGGCTCTGCGCTGGAACTTTTGGGTGGTGTTGCGGAAATGCCCGGCGCTGCGGCCTCGGACGCAGACATTCTCGCGCGCTTTATCGAAAGCCCAGCCTTGGTTGCCAAGGCTGACGCCGTTCTCGACCTGCGAACGCTCTGGTCCCTGCCCGGAACGGATTGGCGACACCACGCATCTGATCCGATCTTCGCCTATCACGCACCCGGCCAGATCGAGGATCTGACAAAATACTGGAACCGTCGCGTGACGATCAACACCGACACAGGCCGCGGTCTGATCGAGGTGCAGGTTCAGGCCTTTACCCCCGAAGATGCCCGCGCGCTAAACCGCCTGATTTATCAGGAAAGCGCCGATATGATTAACTACCTATCGGCCATCGCCCGCGAAGACGCGACGCGCTACGCCCGCGCAGAACTCGACCGCGCCAAGGCCGATCTGAAACGCGTGCGCGAAGACATGACCATGTTTCGAAACCGCACCCAGATCGTTGATCCCGAGGCCAGCGTTCAGGGCCAGATGGGCCTTCTGTCTTCGCTTCAGGAACAGCTGGCACAGACCCTGATCGACCTTGACGTGCTCCGCCAATCCGCCAGAAGCGCGGACCCGCGTATCAAACAGGCCGAAGCCCGCGTCATGGTGATCGAAGCACGGATCGCCGAGGAGCAGGCAAAGCTCGGGTTGGGAAGCAATCAGGACGGCGGTCAGGACACCGCTTTTGCCAATCTGATCGGCGAATATGAAGGCCTGATGGTCGATCTTCAATTTGCCGAACAAAGCTATGCTGCCGCGCGCGCCAGTTTCGAAAATGCTCTGGCCGAGGCGCAGCGCAAAAGCCGCTATCTTGCATCACACATCGACCCGACCCTTCCCGAGGCAGCGCTGCGCCCGCATCGCTGGGGCCTGCTTGCGATGGTCGCGTTCTTCGCGGGGCTCGCATGGATGCTCAGCACATTGATCCTTTACGCATTTCGGGACAGGCGATGATTGTGCTGAAAAATTTAAGTAAGTTCTACGATGGCCCGACGGGGCGCGTCTGGACCGCGAACAACATATCGGCGATGTTCCCGACCGGCCAATCGGTGGCTTTACTGGGGCGGAATGGTGCAGGGAAATCCACGCTGTTGCGCATGATATCAGGGGCATCGCGCCCGAACTCTGGCGACATTCTCAGCGACGGGCGCATATCCTACCCTGTCGGCCTCGCCAGCGCGATGCATCCCGATCTGACCGGCGCGCAAAACGTCAAATTCGTCGCCCGCATCTACGGCGCAGACACCCGCAAAGTACTCGGGTTTGTCGCGGGGTTCTCCGATCTCGGCAGACAGTTGCATCAGCCCGTGCGCCAGTATTCGTCAGGCATGAAGGCGCGCTTGGCCTTCGGGATCAACATGGCGCTGGATTTCGACACTTACCTGATCGACGAGGTGACAGGCGCTGGCGACAAATCCTTTGTCGAAAAATCCCGCGCTGTTTTTGCGTCTCGGGTCGCTGGGGCCAGCGCAATCTTTGTCAGCCACTCGATGCCGATGCTGCGCCGGATGTGCACTGCGGGCGCTGTGCTGCATGACGGCCAGCTAGAATATTTTGACGATCTCGAAGCCGCAATTTCGCGGCACGAAACACTACTTAAAAGGAACTGCGCATGATCCAGATGCCCATCGCCAAAGAGTTTGCGAACTCGGTCACCTTTCCCGACACAGCGCGCATGTTCTACTGCATCGGCGCGCAGAAAGCGGGCACAACTTGGCTTTATCAATACCTGTCCCGCAGCACCGAGGTCCATTTTCCACCCGCGAAAGAGGTGCACTATTTCGACATCGAAACCGGCCAGAACACATTGAGCTACGATATCCGTCTCAAAGCCCTGCGCCAGATCGTGGAAACACTGGAAGCACAGGGCAATTCGCCGAAACAGGAAACCTTGGACCGGCTTGAAAATCTGGTCTCGCTTTTGTCGATCCATGGCGGGCAAACCGCGACGGACCACGCCCGCTATATCCGGTATCTTTGCAAAGGGTATGCGGGCCAAAAGGTGATTGCCGACATTACCCCCGCTTATGCCATTCTTCCAAAACGGAAATTTTCAGAAATGGCCGAGATCGGCAATGCGAAGTTTCTGTTCATCATGCGCGATCCCGTCGCGCGCATGTGGTCGCAAATCCGCATGGGTGTATCCGCGCGGCTTGGCCCTGACGTCACGCAATCGGAACTGCAACTGGCCTGCATCACCCATGCCGAAACGCTGATTGCGTCGGGGCGCATGGCGCGGGTTGAACGGGCCGACTATCTTTCCACGCTATCGCGCCTCGAACAGGCTGTCCCGGACGACCATTGGCGCACGATTTTCTATGAAAACCTGTTCAACCCAAAAAGCTTGGACAACATCTGCCGGTTTCTGAACATCAAACCGGTTCAGGCCCCATTGTCGGACCATGTGAACCGCGGGAAGCCGGTGAAATTGCCCACCGACCTGCGGGAAAAAATGCGAAGCGTGTTCGCATCGCAGTACGACGGTATCCGAAAACGCTATGGATCAGAGGTCCCTGCTGAATGGCGCGTATAGCGTCAGTTCAGCAGCGCCAGAAGATAGGCACCGTAGTCGTTCTTTCCGAAGGTTTCGGCCCGCTGGCGGAGCTGATCGGCGTCAATCCACCCCTTCTGGTATGAAATCTCATCGGGATTGCCGATTTGAAGGCCTTGCCGCTGGACCAGCGTCCGCACGAAATTGCCCGCATCCAAAAGCGACCCATGCGTGCCGGTATCCAGCCAGGCATAGCCTCGGCCCATACGGCGCACATCTAGCGATCCTGCATTCAGATACATCTCAAGAAGCGATGTGATCTCAAGCTCACCACGATCCGACGGCTTTACAGCCCGCGCCTTTTCCGGCGCGGTGCCATCAAGGAAATAAAGCCCCGTTACCGCATAGTTCGATGGCGGTTTGGCTGGTTTTTCAATGATTTGCGTCGCCTGGTCGTTTTCGTCATAGGCCACGACGCCATATCGTTCGGGGTCAGCAACACGGTATCCGAACACCGTGCCGCCCACTTCCTTCTGATCCGCCTCGGCCAGCATTTCCGGCAGGCCATGACCGAAGAACACGTTGTCCCCCAGAACCATCGCTGACGGTGCGCCATCCAGAAACTCTTCTGCCAGCAAATAGGCCTGCGCCAGACCATCGGGATTGGGCTGCGCGACATAGGTCAGCGACAGTCCCCACTGCGATCCATCGCCCAAGGTACGCTGGAACTGGTCCTGATCCTGAGGCGTCGTGATCACGCATATTTCCCGGATACCCGCCAACATCAGCACCGACAGCGGATAGTAAATCATCGGTTTGTCATAAACAGGCAGCAGCTGTTTCGAGACACCCATGGTGATCGGATAAAGCCGTGTGCCAGAACCGCCAGCAAGGATGATCCCTTTGCGCTGTGTCATGAGAAAACTCCAAGATCGTTCAAAACAAGGTCCAGTTCCGCCTGCCAATCGGGGCGCGACACCCCGAAAAACGCTTCGGTGCTGGAACAGTCCATCCGCGAATTCAACGGACGGGCCGCGGGTGTCGGGTAGTCCGAGGTTGGAATATCCGACACTGCACAGTCCAGACCGGCCCGTTCGAAAATCGCCCGCGCGAAGTCGGCCCAGCTGACGTCAGGCGCCCCGCTGAAATGATAGGTGCCGCTTTTGCTTTGGTCACACAAAAGCTGGTCCGCGATTGTCATGCAGGCCGCCGCGATTGATCTGGCCGAGGTCGGACCGCCGGTCTGGTCCGCAACAATGGTCAGACTGTCCCTTTCGGACCCGAGCCGCAGCATCGTTTTCACAAAATTCGCGCCATGCGCCGAAAAAACCCAAGACGTCCGCAAAATCGCAAAAGGGCACCCCGCACTGCGCACCGCGTCTTCGCCTGCAAGTTTTGTGCGCCCATAGGCCCCCAAAGGTGCGGTCGGATCATCCGGTTTAAACGCGGTCGTACCGCTGCCATCAAAAACATAATCGGTCGAAATATGGACAAGCGGAATACCGAGCTCGGTACAGGCAGCCGCCATCGCCGCCGGTGCATCGCTGTTCACAATCTGCGCCACAGCTTCTTCGCTTTCGGCCTTATCGACGGCTGTCCAGGCGGCCGCATTGATCACAACGGTTGGATTGGCATCACGGATCGCGGCCGCACAGGCCTGCGGATCGGTTAAATCAGCCTGATCCCGCCCCAACGCGGTAACCAGAGGGCCGCCGAGCGTCTGCAGTTCTGTCGCGACCTGACCGGTTTTGCCAAAGACAAGAATGGTCATGGTAGCCTACCCTGTTCCCAACCGTTTGCCGACGCCGTCGCGATCCAGCAACGCCTGCCACCAGTCGGTGTTTTCAAGATACCAGGTCACGGTTTTATCAAGGCCTTCATCAACCGTCACCGAGGGATGCCAGCCCAATTCGGTGCTGATGCGCGTCGGGTCGATTGCATAGCGCATGTCATGCCCGGGACGGTCGGTGACAAAGGTGATCAGGTCAGCATGAGGCGCGTTTTCGGGGCGCTTTTTATCCAGAATGGCGCAGATCGTTTGCACCAGTTCCAGATTGCTGCGCTCGTTTTCGCCGCCGATATTGTAAGACCGTCCCAACTCGCCCTTTTCCAGCACCAGCAACAGCGCGTCGGCGTGGTCTTCTACGTATAGCCAGTCACGGACGTTTTCACCCTTACCGTAAATCGGGATCGGGCGACCGTGCAGCGCGTTCAGGATCACAACCGGCACCAGCTTTTCCGGAAAGTGGTAGGGGCCATAGTTGTTCGAACAGTTGGTTAGAACGACCGGCAGATCGTAGGTTTCATGCCACGCGCGAACCAAGTGATCCGATGATGCCTTGGACGCGGAATAAGGCGAACGGGGATCATAGGGCGTCGTTTCGGTAAACTGGCCATCAGCGCCGAGCGATCCGAAAACCTCATCGGTCGAAATATGATGGAAACGGAAGCCCTCTGGCCTGCCTTGGGCGACCCAATAGCTGCGCGCCGCTTCTAACAGATTGAACGTGCCGATGATGTTGGTTTCCATAAAATCGGCCGGACCGTCGATGGACCGGTCCACGTGACTTTCGGCCGCCAGATGCATGATGGCATCCGGTTTGTGATCGGTCAAAATCCGGTCCAGCGCTTTGCGGTCACGGATGTCGGCGTGAACGAACGTGTAATTCGGCCGGTCTGCTACGGGCGCCACGTTCTCAAGGCAGGCCGCATAGGTCAGCGCGTCAAGGTTTACCACCTCGTGCCCGCGCTCGACCGCCTGTCGCACCACCGCAGACCCGATAAAGCCCGCACCACCTGTCACCAGAATTTTCATGCCGTCGCTCCAGCTACAAAGGGGCTGTCGAATCCTGCCAACCCGGGCGCAGCAGCGTCCTTGTCAGATAGCACGGGCGCGATATCCAGCGGCCAGTCGATCCCGATGTCGACGTCATTCCACAAAAGCGCGCCTTCCGTTTCCGGTGCATAGGTATCGGTGCATTTGTAAATGATTTCGGTTTCGGGAACGAGTGTCATGAATCCATGCGCAAATCCCGCCGGCACCAAGAGTTGTTTGCCGTTTTCTGCGGTCAGTTCCACGCCGACCCACTGCCCGTAGGTCGCGCTACCCTTGCGGATATCGACAGCCACATCGAAAAGCGCCCCACGACCGCACCGAACCAGTTTGTCCTGCGCACGCGGAGGTGCCTGAAAGTGCAATCCCCGAACAGTGCCGGGCGTCATGGAGAGCGAATGGTTGTCTTGCACAAAGTCATAGGACAATCCGGCGGCATCCATCGCGGATTTGTTCCAGCTTTCGGAAAAGAACCCCCGATGATCCCCGAACCGTTTGGGCGTGATGATCATCACACCGTCCAAAGCGGTCTTTTCAATGTCCATACCGGAATACCCATGCACAATCAGTCGTGGGTTTCTGTTAACAGTCCGATTGTGGTGAAGTCACGGCGAAATAGGAGAATTTTCTCAACCGTGTTTCGGCGGCCAACGGCCAAATTTGCGGAACAATCAGAAAACCAGATCGGCCAATTCCCTGATCCGGCTGTCCCATTGCTCTTCTTCGTCATCGGAGATTTCATGGCCGATATCGATCAGGGACGCTTGGGTTAGGTCCGAAACCGAGGTCTGACCCGTCAGGTAGCCGATCATCAACTCGCCATCGATCCGCTCTTCGTCCCAGTGTCGCTGGGCGGTAAAACCTGATCCGTGCTGTTCCAGCGGCACTCCGGCGGGATCGTCGTCGGCTTCCGTCATTTCGGCATAGACGGCGGTTGCATGTTCCCCTGTAAAGACAGGATTGCCTTCGCTGTCTTCGCCAATCAGCCCAAGCCGTTCCCAAGACACCCCAAAACCGACAGCATGCAGCATTTCGTGCAGCACCAGACTGTCCAGATCATCCCGTTCGGCCAGCGCCGCGATGTCATCCTCATCAACGAAAATGTCCACATCAACAGGCAGGTCGTCCGCGCCAAATTCATTCACCAACGTGCGGGCAACCGATGCCCCCTGCCCGTCAATCCCCGCCATCTGTATATGGACCTGCAAATCATCAATCGTGTCTGTGCCCGCGACATCGCCTGCGATTAGTGTTTCCAGTTTTTCCTGCGCACGCAGAACGGACTCTCGCAAAGCCTCAGGCACGTCGTCGTCGAAAACAACGTCGATGGTATAGCTGTCGTCTAATTCTGCCTCGGGCGCGGTATCGACCGTATCTGATCCCAACTGCCTTTCCGCAAGATTGGACACTTCGTTATATTCGGGCTCAGCATCCCGCTGATCATTGTGATCTGACGACCGGCCAGAGCCCGCGTTTTGCCCCTGACCTAATCCCCAGATCGAAAAGAATGCCATGAATGCAGTGAAAAAGCCCATTTGGTTTCTGCCGCTCTGCCCTGTGTTCTGCTCTTGTCACATGACAACGGTTCAATTGACGGGTTCTGTACCCCGTCCATGGAAACATCGTCACCTTTCCACACATTGCGCGCAGAAACGTTTCAACGGGCTGAACCGCAAAAGGAATTCAGGGGACAATTTGATTTGAATTTTGCAGGATTTACTGCGCGCGTTTCAGAACACTCGGGCTAAACAAGTCAGAGGCGAAGCTCAGCACTTCGTCCATGTTCAACGGCTTTTGCAGAACCAGTTCCGCGCCCACTTCGTGGAAACGGTCCATGTCATTGCCCACGGCTGCAGCAGTCAGGCCAACCGTGGGGATATCAAAGCCGTCCTGAAGCATCTCGCGGATCAGCTCATCGCCTTCAAGTTCGGGCATAAACAGATCGGTGATCACCAGATCGGGCGGATCTTTGCGAATGTACTCCAGCGCGATCCGACCGTTTTGCGCAAGATCGACACGGCCAAAGTGCCGCTCTAGCTGCTTCTGCGTCACCTGCCCCATCAGCACGTGATCTTCGACCAACAGAACACGGCAATTGTCAAAGCGGGTCGTGGCAGAAGGCGCCGGAGCAGAGGACGCACGCGCAGGCGCCATGTCTTCGGGAACGGTGAATTGATAGGCCACGCCTTTGATCTGGGGCAGATACTCGATCTTGCCGGACAGCGCTTCGACCGTCAGCTTGGCGATAAACAGACCAAGTCCGCTGCCGTCCGGTCGGCTGCCGGCTTCGACGCCGCCGCGTTCAAACGGCTCGAACAGGCGATCGATGTCTTCTTTCGGAATGCCCTTGCCGTCATCCGAAACCGTCCAGCGGCTATAGCTACGCCCGTTCGCAATCAGCTCTTCGAACGCGATTTTCACATAGGTGCCGCCGGAATGGACAAGCGCGTTCTTGACGAGATTTCCAAGCACCTGCTTAACCCGAAGCTGATCCCCGATGCGGGCGTTTTCAGCACCCGCCGCCAGAGAAAACACGATCTCCATCTGCTTTTCTTCGGCCAGATAGTGCAGCGTGTTGCGCACCGATTGGGCCAGCGTCGCAGGGGCATAGGCGCCCTTCTGGATCGTCATGTTCTGATCGGGGTTCACGGCCTGACGCATGTCGGCCAGAACGCCCAACAGCTGGTCCGACCCTTCCTGAAGCTGCGCCTGCGTTTCTTTGACGTTTTCTGCAGTCAGGTCATCGGCCAGCAGCGAAATCACCGACGCCGGTGTGCGCAACTCGTGCGAGATGATCGAGAACATGCGCCGTTGCTTTTCATCCTTTTCCTGAAGTTCCGACAACGTCCGGCGCAGCTTGGTGGCCTGTGCGTTCTGCTCGGTCACATCCAGCACCAGACCAAAAGCAAGGATCAGCCCGCTGTCGGTTTGTTCGGACCAGACATAAATCATCAGATCGCGGATATCGTCTTCGTGTCGCGTGACGCGGATGTTCAGGTTGGCGTTTTTGCCTGCCTCAAGAAAGTTGATGCTTTCAAGCGCCAGCCGGTCTTCGGGCCGCATCCTTTGAAGAACCATCTCAAGGCTCATGACCGATTGATCGATGCCCATGACGCGCATGCCGGTTTTGTCCAGACGGATCAAACCGCGGTTCAGGTTCACCGCGAAAATACCCACGTCGGCAAAATCGCGCGCGGCATCCAGACGGTTGATGTTATTCACGTGCTCCTGTTCGCGCGTCTCGAAATAGCTGCGCAGGGCCAGAACGAATGTCCCGATTTGCAAGACGATGATCGAATAGGTGTCAAGCAACGCCACTTCGGCGGACGCAAAGACCTGATCGTTCAGATAGGTACCCGTGGCCGCAGCATAGATAGCAACCCCCAAAGCCAGCGACAGTGTCGCGATCGAGCTTGGCAAAACCACAGCCAGAAAGACCGCCACGACAGAGGCGTCAAGCGCAGGAAAGCCGCCCAGTCCATTCGTGTGCAAAAAGGCCAGCGCGATGAACAGAAGAAGGGTAGCAGCCAACGACCGGAAATCACGGCGTTTCGGGCGCTGCAAAATGATCAGGAAGAACGCCAACATGACCGAGCCGCCGCGCAGCGCACGACGAATGGCGAGCTCGACATAGTTGTCGCCCAATCCGGCCATCGCCCGAGTTTCCGGATCGAGCCCCTGAAAGACGACCGAGGTCGTCAGGATGAAGGTCACGTTCACCACGATGAAAATCGCGACCGTCAGCATCACCTGTGCGATGTCCGCGCCGTAGGGCGTAAACCGCTTCGGGCCAAAGTTCACGCTCGCCACAGAAAGCCCGATGATCGTGCCCATAACCATGTTGGAAATCAGGAAATACAGCACGATCTCGGGCGCTTGTTGCAGCGTGAACTGCCATGCATCGTTGTTCAGCGCCGGGATCATGATCGGCACAAGGAAAATCGCCCCCGCCGCCAAGGTCGGCATCCAGAACAGACGCACCGGATAGACAAGAATGCCCAGAATGATGGAATAGAGCGAGATCGCAGGCGAATACTGAACGGCAAAGTCGTTCCGGCCATGTACCAGCGACCCGTAGGTCATCGCCACGGTCCAGAACAGCACCAGTGGAGCAAAATAGATCAGCCCTTTAACGGGATGTTTTTTGATCGCCCTGCGCAAACGGAAAAGACGCGAAACCGAAAAGGTTTCACGCAAAGGCTCGGGTACACCAAGATCACTTCTGAAAGGTTGGCCGTCCGTGTGCTCAGTCATTTCTTATGGCGCTTCAATCGGCTTATACTTGATATCGGTTCGTTACTTGCAAATTTAGATGTCGCCCATATTCATCTTATCCCATGGGAATTCGACGTTTTTTGGGCGCAACAGGCTTCCAAGCACATAGCACTCGGCCTTTTGTTGCTAGCTATCCGAAAGGTGACAGTACTGCCCGATCTGCTAGGCAGCTCTGCGCCCGAACCCGCTGCGCCACACCAAGCTTAGTACGAAAAGCCCTGAAAAAATAAGGATAATTGTCGGAGCTGGGGCGCTATCTATCCAAAAGCTCAGGTAGATGCCGGATATGCACGAAAGAAGTGCGACTAGTACGGAATAGATCAACATTAGCGAGAACTTCTCGGTCATCAGATATGCGATTGCGCCCGGTGCAATCAGCATGCCAATCGCCAGAACCAACCCCACAGACGACAGCATCGCTACGATCATGCCTGACAACATTGCCAGCAATCCGTAATGGATCACCCGAACCGGCAGTCCCGCAATGCGGGCGTGCATCGGGTCAAACGCATGGGCCAGAACCATCCTCCAAGTTGCCAGAAGGATGATCGCGACCGCAATGGAAATCGTCCCTGCCGTCCACAAATCTTCGGGTCCGACACCCAGCATGTTGCCGAACAGGATATGATCCAGATGCACATCGCTTTCGATCGCGGTGTATAGCACGATGCCAAGCCCGAACATGCCGGAAAACACGACGCCCATCACCGTATCCTGTTTGACCCGTGATGTGTTCGCCAGAAATCCGGTCGACACGGCACAAAAGAGCCCCGCCAGAAATGCGCCAAGGATCAGGGGTGCGCCCACCACATAGGCCAGCACCACACCCGGCAAAACCGCGTGGCTCACCGCGTCGCCCATCAGGGACCAGCCTTTAAGAACCAGAAAACACGACAGCATCGCAGCGGCTGGTGCGATCAGCATCATGATCAGAAAGGCGTTCTGCATGAACGGAAACTGGAACGGCAGCAGCAGCTCTTGGATCATTCCGCCACCTCTGCCGCAACCCGTCGTTTCGCCGCCAAAAGCCCGTGTTTTGGTGCAAACAGATAGGCCATCAGGAACAGCGCTGTTTGCAGGCAGACGATAATGCCGCCAGTCGCGCCGTTCAGGAAATAGCTCAGGTACGCCCCCACCGCGCAGGTCACCGCGCCGAAGATCACCGAAATCAGGATCAGACGCGGGAAATGATCGCTTAGCAGATAGGCCGTCGCCCCCGGTGTCACCACCAGCGCAATCACCAGAAACGCGCCCACGGTCTGCATCGCCGCCACGGTACAGGCCGCCAGAAGCGTAAAGAACACAACGCGCAGGCCCGTCACTGGCAGGCCAATGCTGCGCGCATGGTTTTCATCGAAAAACACCGCCATCAGATCGCGCCACTTAGCCAGCAGCACAATCATCGACACCGCCCCGATGATGACCAGTTGCACCGTATCCTCGACCGAGATCGCCAGAATGTTGCCCATTGTGATGGTCTGAACGGACACCGACATCGGGTTTAGCGACACCATGAAAAGGCCAAGGCCGAAAAAGCCGGTAAAGATCAGCCCGATGATCGCGTCTTCCTTTAGCCCCGTCCGGCTGCGCAAGAACAACATCGACAGCGCCGCCAAGCCCCCCGCCAAAAACGCGCCCAAGGCAAAGGGCAGGCCCAGCATATATGCCCCTGCCACACCCGGAACGATCGAATGGGACAGCGCATCAGCAATCAGCGACCAGCCCTTCAGCATCAGGTAGGACGACAGAAACGCGCATACAGCGCCCACCAACGCCGACACCCAGATCGCGTTGGTCATGTAGTTATAGGCAAAGGGTTCCAGCAGGACCGACATGGCCTATTCCGCC
>CATNDK010000014.1 GCA_950096585.1 Thalassococcus halodurans
CCGGCCCCTCCAACTATTTTCACGGCAAACAGGCAGAAGCCTGATCCTCGCCGCAGACACCCGATCTTAGGACCCAGCGCTGGCTCCAGCACAAGGACACGTAAAGATGTACGCTTACTCCGAGTTTGACACAGACTTCATCGCAGAACGGAACCGCCAGTTCCGCGCTCAGGTTGAACGCCGCATTGACGGCTCCCTGACCGAAGACGAATTCCGCCCGCTTCGCCTGATGAACGGCCTGTATCTGCAGCTGCACGCCTATATGCTGCGCGTCGCGATCCCTTATGGCTCGCTGGACAGCGCCAAGATGCGTCAGCTGGCGTATATCGCGCAGCGTTGGGACAAGGGCTATGGCCACTTCACCACACGCCAGAACATCCAGTACAACTGGCCCAAGCTGAACGACGTGCCGGACATTCTGGATGCGTTGGGCGAGGTTGGCATGCACGCCATCCAGACATCGGGCAACACGATCCGTAACGTGACAGCAGACCATTTCGCCGGTGCAGCCGCCGACGAAATCGCCGATCCGCGTCCCGTTGCCGAACTGATCCGCCAGTGGTCCACAGACCATCCCGAATTCCAGTTCATGCCACGTAAGTTCAAAATCGCCATCACCGGCAGCCCGAACGACCGTGCCGTGACAGCCGCCCACGACATCGGCATCCGTATCGTCGAGAAAGACGGCGAGATCGGCTATCAGGTCATCGTCGGTGGTGGCCTTGGCCGGACCCCGATGATTGGCAAGGTGATATCGGACTTCGTGACCGAAGAAGACCTGCTGCCGTATCTTGAGGCCATCGTATCCGTCTGGAACGTTCTGGGTCGTCGCGACAACAAATACAAAGCGCGGATCAAGATCACTGTGCATGAACACGGCATCGACGAAATCCGCCGTCTGGTGGATGCCCGCTTTGCCGAGGTCAAGCCGACCTTCAAAGGCGTCGATCAGCAGTTGCTGGCCGAAATCCGCAAGCATTTCCACCCGCCCGCGTTCCGTAACGCGCCGACGGATGCGTTTGATCAGGCCTATGAAAACGATCCGATCTTCCGTTCGTGGGCCGATACAAACCTGACCGAACACAAGATCAACGGCTATGCCATCGCTCAGATCAGCATCAAGGCCCATGGCGAAACGCCGGGCGATGCAAGCGCCGAGCAGATGGAAGTCATGGCGGATCTGGCCGAGAAATACGGCCATGACGAACTGCGCATTAGCCACGAGCAGAATGTTGTTCTGCCGCACGTACACAAATCCGACCTGCCCGCGCTGCATGCCGAGCTGAAAAAGGTTGGTCTGGCGACAGCAAACATCGGCCTGATCTCGGACATCATCGCATGCCCGGGCATGGATTACTGCGCGCTGGCCACGGCCCGCTCGATCCCGATTGCACAGGAAATTGCCGTTCGCTTCGACGAACTGAAGCTTGAGCACGAAATCGGTGACATCAAGATCAAGATTTCCGGCTGCATCAACGCTTGCGGACACCACCACGTGGGCCACATCGGCATTCTGGGTCTGGATCGCGCCGGCGTCGAAAACTACCAGATCACTCTGGGGGGCGATCATTCCGAGAACGCCAATCTGGGCGACCGGACTGGTCCCGGCTTCCCGGCTGAATCAGTTGTAGATGCCATCGAAACCATCGTGCGCACCTATCTGGCGGTTCGCAGCAGCGCAGACGAAACGTTCCTGGAAACGTATCGCCGCACCGGCATGGAGCCGTTCAAAGCCGCGCTGTATCCCCCAAAGGAAGAGGCAAAGGCCGATGCTGCATAATAGACGCCCCTCGGGCGATGCCGAAGGCGGTACAAGCGTTGCCGACCTTCAGGCATTGGCTGACAGGGTCAAATCCCTGAACGACCGGTATCGCCATCACGGCGCGACCGACGTGCTGCGCGGTGCTTTGAAGGATCCCGAGGCAGGCAAGATCGCTATGGTGTCCAGCTTTGGCGCGGAATCCGTGGCCTTGTTGCACCTGATTGCCATGGTCGACCGGAATACACCGGTGCTGTTCATCGACACGCGCCTGCTGTTTCCCGAAACGCTGGCCTATCAGGCAGAGGTATCGGAACGTCTGGGCCTGAAAGATGTGCGGATCATCCGGACATCGGAACAGGAACTAGCGGCCAACGACCCCTACGGTGCCTTGCGGTTCTCGGACAAGGATGCCTGCTGCGCCCTGCGTAAAACGCTTCCTCTGGAACAGGCGCTGGACGGGTTTGACGGTTGGATCACCGGTCGCAAACGGTACCAGTCCGGCAGCCGCGCCAGCCTTGAGTTCTTTGAACTTGAAGAGGCCACAGGCCGGATCAAAGTGAACCCGCTTGCGCATTGGAACCCCGAGGACGTGCGCAACTACATGGATGAGAACCGCCTGCCCCGCCACCCTCTGGTCGCCCAAGGCTATCCGTCGATCGGATGCCACCCGTGCACCAGTAAGGTCGCCGCAGGTGAAGACCCCCGTGCCGGTCGCTGGCGCGGTGAGGACAAGGAAGAGTGCGGCATTCACATCGTGGATGGTCGCGTCGCAAGACAAGGAGAAAGCGCATGAGCGTGATCGTAACAGACAGCGGTTTTGCCGCAGACGATTGGACGGGCGCAACGGTCGAGATCGCATCGGATACGTCGCCGGAAGAACTTGAAACCCTGACCAAGGGTGCCGACATGGTGCGCGTGGCCTTTCCGTCCTTTTCGGATGGTCGTGGGTTTACACTGGGTCGCCTTTTGCGCTTACGTGGCTACCAAGGTCGCCTGCGGGCGGCAGGGCACGTGATTGCCGAGCAATACGCCATGGCACGCCGGTCCGGTTTTGACGAGGTCGAGATCAACGATGATCTGGCCGCCCGTCAGCCCGAAGATCAGTGGCTGTCCCGTGCCGACTGGCAACAACACGACTACCAGTCCCGCGTGCGGGGCTAATTGACCCACGAAAGACCTCTCCCCTTTCGTGACGATACAAACCGGATTACCTCAGAGGCGTCGGATGCTCCGGCGAGGATTTTGATATGACCGAACAAGCGATCGTTTCCGATACGACCCGCGACAAGCTGAAAGAAGCACCCAAGCTCACTCTGCCCGACGCGCAGAAGGTGACATCGGTGCAGCATTGGACCGACAAACTGTTTTCGTTCCGCGTAACGCGCCCTGCGTCGCTGCGTTTCCGCTCGGGGGAGTTTGTGATGATCGGCCTTATGGGCGACCCCGACCCCAAGACGGGCAAGCAAAAGCCGCTGCTGCGCGCTTATTCTATCGCCTCGCCCAGCTGGGACGAAGAGCTCGAGTTCTACTCGATCAAGGTTCAGGACGGCCCGCTGACATCCAAACTGCAGCACATCCAGCCCGGCGACGAGATCATCCTGCGCCCCAAGCCCGTTGGCACGCTGGTGCATGACGCACTGCTGCCAGGCAAACGCATCTGGTTCTTCTCGACCGGTACAGGCTTTGCGCCGTTTGCATCGCTGCTGCGCGAACCGCAGACCTACGAGGACTACGACGAGGTCATCATCACCCACACCTGCCGCGAAGTGGGCGAGTTGGAGTATGGCCGCAAGCTGATCGAAGACATCAAGCAAGACGAGCTGATGCAGGAACTGATCGGCGAAGAGAACCTGAACAAGATCCGCTACTACCCGACCACAACACGTGAAGAGAGCCCCAAGATGGGCCGCATCACCGATCTGATGCGCTCGGGAGAAGTGTTTGCCGATCTGGGCGTTGAGCCGCTGAACCCTGAAACAGACCGCGCGATGGTCTGTGGAAACCTTGCGTTCAACCTCGACATCAAAGAACTGCTGGAAGGTTACGGTCTGGAAGAAGGCGCAAACTCGGACCCGAAACACTACGTGGTCGAAAAAGCGTTCCTCGACTAAACCTCTGTCAAACAAATAAAAAACGGCGCGAAGGAAACTTCGCGCCGTTTTCGTTTAACGATCTGTCAGACGTTACTGGGTCAGGCCCATTGCGTCTTTCAGCTTTTCCAGAACGCCTTCCAGCATTTCCGGATTATCGCGTGCTTGGGTCAGAGCCGCTTTGGTCGATGTTTTAACCATCGCGTTCAGCTCGGAGCCGTCGATCATTTCGATGACTTTGTCATAGTCGAAACCTTCGACTGTCAGCAGTTCAGCAACTTCACCCAGACCGGAGTTTGCTTCTTCGGCAGCGTCGGATGCTTCTGCTGCCGCGTCTGCGGCTTCTGCAGCGGCATCAGCCGCCTCGGATGCAGCGTCAGCAGCTTCGGTCGCAGCCTGAGCCGCTTCTGTTGCAGCGTCGCCAGCGGCATCCGCCGCGTCTGCTGCTGTTTCAGTCGCTGTATCAGCGGCAGAGTCTACAGCCTCTTCAGCCGCGTCAGTAGCGGCATCCGCAGCGTCAGCTGCGGCGTCTGCTGCTGCTTTAGCTGTTTCTGTGGCGGCATCTACGGCGTCAGATGCAGCTTCGGTCGCGGCATCTGCAGCGTTCGATGCTGTTTCTGCGGCATCCGCGGCAACAGCTGCAGCTGCATCAGCGGCTTCGGCTGCTGTTTCCTGTGCTGCGTCTACTGCATCACCCGCAGCATCCGCTGTTGCGGCTGCGGCGTCCGAGGCGGCCTCTGTCGCTGCATCAACCGCATCGCCTGCGGCTGTGGCTGCATCGTCTGCGGCTTCTGCTGTCGCATCAGCTGCGTCTGCGGCAGCTTCCTGCGCTGCGTCTACAGCGTCACCAGCGGCCTCTGTTGCGGCGGCGGCGGCTTCTGCTGTTGCGTCGGCTGCGCCCTCGACTGCTGCGGCTGCGTTGTCCACTGCGTTGCCCGCGGCATCGCCCGCAGCGTCGGCTGCATTGGCGGCTGTTTCGGTCGCTGTAGTCGCTGCCTCGGACACAGTCTCCATTGCCTCTTCAGGCGTTTGACCTGTGTACCAGAAATAACCAGCGCCGGCAGCTACAACAACTGCTGCGCCAATAAGAACATTTTTCATAACCTTTTCCCTTTTTGGGCACTTAAGGGCATTCGTGACAAAACCGTTTGTCAGCCCCCCGTGCACCAGATGCGCCCATCAATGCGTGGCTTCAAGGGTAAAGCGACGGAAATAGCTGCAAATTTGACGTTTTGCCGCTTGAAAGCGCGTCTGCCCAAGTTTACCTTGCGCATTCGATAAATGTACCGAAAGGACCAAAACCATAGCCCGCAGACCGCATAATGCGCCGCCCCAACGCGAAACTGGCCCCCGTGTCAATGATCGTATCCGCGTCCCCGAAATTCGCCTGATTGGTGCTGAAGGGGAAAACATCGGAGTTGTGACTCCGGCACGTGCCATGGAGCTTGCTGACGAAGCAGGTCTCGATCTGGTCGAGATTTCGCCGAACGCAACGCCGCCCGTGTGTAAGATCATGGACTTTGGCAAGTTCAAATACGAACAGCAAAAGCGTGAGGCCGAAGCGCGCAAAAAGCAAAAGATCATCGAGGTCAAAGAGGTCAAGTTCCGTCCGAACACTGACACGCATGACTACGAAGTCAAAATGCGCAACGTGTTCAAGTTTCTGGAAAACGGCGACAAGGTGAAGGTCACTTTGCGGTTCCGTGGTCGTGAAATGGCCCACCAGAACCTCGGTCGGGATCTGCTGGAACGCGTGGCAGAAGACGTCAAGGAATTGGGCAAGATCGAAAACATGCCCAAGATGGAAGGCCGTCAGATGGTCATGATGATCGGTCCGAACAAGTAATCGGGACGGTTCAGAATTTCGGGAAAGGCACGCGTTTTGCGTGCCTTTTTTGTTTGGGGCTTTGCCCCCTTGGCCTCTGGCCAATTCCCCTCAAGGTATTTGAGGAAAGAAAATGCCTAGTCTGAATTGGCGTTGCGCAGACGGCCCCGCAGCGGGATGTCTTTCAGCAGACCGCCAACCCCCATCGCCGCGATGTCATCCGGCGTAACGGTGACGCCGCAGAGGATTCGTTCCAGAACCCAGTCCGCACCATTCAAAGCAGGCGAGCGCGCGCAGCCGGGCAGCCCGATCACCGGTTTGCCGTTCAATTCACCGAAGAACAGCAAGTTGCCGGGGTCGACCGGCATGCCGAAATGGTGAACCACGCCGCCTGCCCGCACGACGGCCTCGGGTGCGGTATCACGGATGTCCGAAGTGGCAGAACCAGTGAGGATGAACAGCACCTCTGCGTCCGACGCCAACAGTGCATCTGCAATCTGGTCTTCGTGGTGGCCGACAAGGCATTTGTCCCCCAAAGACACTCCGAGCCGCGCCAGACGTTCGGCAATCGCCTTATGACCTTTTTCGCCATTCTCATCGCCGATTGTACTTTGGATCAGATCGGCGGTTTTGTATTGCGGGGCGCGCATCGAAATCGCATCCCGTGCAGCGGCACAGGCCGCATCGAGCGCCGTTTCCGGCACCGCATAGGCGATGATTTTGACCGTCGCGACCATATCCTTGGGCTCAAGCCGCTGCCATTCGGGCACCGTGGCAACAGTGATCATGGGATGGATGCGGTTCAGCGCGTGGATTTTCGTCGCATCGACCTGAGCGATCCCCGCGATGCGCGAGGTGACATTGACCCGCCCCGTTGCGGCGCCCCCCAAGGCGATCTGGGCCGCTTCAGGATCAGGCACCAGCGCCTTGGCCAGCCTGTCGGCGGCTTCGTCTTCGGGCACATCGCGTGCCTCGAAAATCGCGACGGTGACCTGCGTCAGACCCTCGGCGCGTAGGGTTTCGATGTCATCGTCGGTTAGTTCCTTGCCTTTGCGCAGCCGCCGCCCGTTCGACAACGGGCAGGAATGCGCAAGGATACCGCCCTTGGCCTGATCAAGCGGGACTGGTCCGAATTTCATACGCCAAGCCTTAGTGCACTGGTGATTTGCGCCATGATCGAAACTGCGATTTCCGACGGGCCCGCTGCGCCGATGTTAAGCCCCACAGGGCCATGGATGCGGGCGATTTGTTCGTCTGTGTAGCCAGCTTTCGTCAGGCGCTCGACGCGTTTGGCGTGGGTGCGGGTTGACCCCAAGGCACCGATATAAAAGCATTTTGACGTCAGCGCGCGTTCCAGAGCCGGATCATCCAGTTTGGGATCATGGGTCAGCAGAACCAAGGCCGTACGCGTGTCCAAACCGATCTCATCGACGGCCTCGTCCGGCCAATCAGTCAGGATGGTTTCACCGGGGAAACGGGCCTCGGACGCGAAGGCTTCGCGCGGGTCGATGATGTAGGGGTCATAGCCGGTGATGCGGGCCATTTTGACCAGCGCCTGCGCGATATGCACCGCACCAACAATCACCATGCGCAGAGGCGGGTTGTGAATGCCAACAAAGGTTGCCTCGTCATCCTCGAACCCAGAGCGATCCATCGCAAAGCGGCTTTCATGGCCCGAGCGATCCAGACGGCGCTCACCGGTATCGGTGTTGATGACGTAAGCGACGGGTTCGCGGGCAGCACGGGCCGCGACAAGATCTGCCAGAAGCGACTCGGGCAGCGCCGCGCCTACCGGTTCGATCCACACGCGGATGGTGCCACCGCACGCCAGACCGACGGCAAAGGCGTCTTCATCGCTGACGCCGAACTCCAGCATTTTGCCGGAGCCGCTTTCGAGCACGTCCATTGCCTCCATGATGACCGCGCCTTCGACGCAGCCACCAGAGACAGAGCCCTGAATGTCGCCCTTGCCCGAAATCACGAGCTGCGATCCAACGCGGCGCGGGGCCGAGCCCCACGTCTGCACGACCGTCGCAAGAACCGCACCGGTCCCGTCCTGATGCCACTTAAGGGCAATTTCCGGAATTTGATCGAAGTTATCCATGGTCTCGGGCCTCCCCCTGCCTGTTTAGACCTGTCTGACAGTGCTGTCTGCCCCTTCCAAAGTGCAACCCGTTAAGTTTGTCGGGTCACATCAAATCCATAGAGCCAGTCGAACTGATGCAGCATCTGATCGGGGGCAAATCTGCCTCCCAATGACAGAACTGTGTGGGCCGCGCGACGGATCAAGGGGTTGGACAGATGGAATTTTTTCGCATTTCCGTTGGCCGTGGCGATGACACGCGGAACCCGTTGCAGGCGACGTTTCTGATACCGCGCCAATCCGTCTTTCTGGGTTTCGGCCTTCGATAGGCTGTCCGCCAGGCACCAGGCATCCTCAAGCGCCATGTTTGCACCCTGCGCCAGAAACGGCAGCGTCGGATGCGCGGCATCGCCGATCAGGGCCACACCATCGCCAACCCACGTTTTCGCAACGGGGTGGCGATGAAGCCCCCACAGGTTGACCTGCTCCACCGCCTGCAAAAGCGGTTTCGCCCCACCGCCGAAGCCAGCAAATGCACGCCGCAGGTTTTCCGGATCATCCTGATGATGCCAGCCGTCATCCGCCCATGCCTGACGTTCTTCGACCGCGACGATGTTCACAACCGATCCGTCGCGCAGTGGATAGCTGACCATATGACGCCCCGGCCCCATGTGGACCTGTGCCTCAAACGGGTGATCCGTGACGTTCGGGACAATCGCGCGCCATGCCACCTGCCCTGTGAAAAAGGACTTGGTAGCGGGGTTCAAATGTGGTCTGAGAACGGAATGCAGGCCATCTGCCGCGACAACCAGATCGGCTTGGGCCACGTCGCCGGATGTAAACGTGATCTTTGCGGGGCTGCCATCGGTGATGTCCTGAACCACTGCGCCCAGATGAACCGGAATACCTGCCTGCTTGACCGCTCGGGCCAGAACCTCAATCAAATCAGCGCGGTGCACCAACAGATATTGCTGGTCCTCGGGCAAACGGGACAGGTCCAGTCGGGTCACTTCTCGGCCCTGAGCATAATCGCGCAGCGACACAGCGCGTGCGCGGGGCGTTTTGTCAAAATCAGGCAAAAGCCCCAATGCGCGCAGAACACAAACACCATTGGGCGAAATCTGAAGCCCTGCTCCGATCTCGGTCAGCGCATCGGCCTGTTCGTAAACGGTGACCTGTGCGCCGAACCGATGCATCGCCAGCGCCGCGGCAAGCCCCGCCACGCCCCCACCGACAATCGCGATCTGCGTCTTTGACAAATCCATAAGCCACCCTTTGACAGACTTTCCTGCCCTTAGATCAATCCTTGATGCAAAATGCAAAACGCCGAGGACATGCCCCGGCGTTTCAAATTGCAGTTTCGGATCAGATCAATCGTCGCGGTGAACTTTTTCGCGGCGTTCGTGCTGTTCCTGTGCTTCCAGTGTCATGGTCGCGATCGGGCGGGCGTCAAGGCGCTTGAGGCTGATCGGCTCACCTGTTTTTTCACAGTAACCGAACTCGCCCTCATCAATGCGGCGCAGTGCTGCGTCGATCTTGGACACCAGTTTGCGCTGGCGGTCACGCGTCCGCAGCTCAAGCGCACGGTCGGTTTCTTCGCTTGCGCGATCTGTCACATCCGGAATGTTGCGGGTGCTGTCTTGCAGACCCTCAATCGTGTCGCGGCTATCCGCGAGCAGTTCGTGTTTCCAGGCAACCAGCTTGCGCCGAAAATATTCAAGCTGGCGGTCATTCATAAACGGCTCGTCCTCGGCAGGACGGTAATCATCAGGAAGAAAAGATTCAGGCTTCATTTCCGTACCCTTAGTAATGCCGATTTCTGTCATGATAAAAATACTCTCCAGTAAATCGGCTCCCCTACGGCGTGGCATTAAATGAACGTTCACAGGATGTCACTACCGAAAGGTCGTTTTCTAAGTAAACGCACAGTCAAATAACGTTATGGCGCTATTGCTTGCGGCGCTTGCCAATGCAGTCAGGGATGTCTACCTCAGTCAGGACCCTGAATAAGAGTACTTGACGATGACTGCACGTTTTGACGGAACCGATCGCTATGTTGCCACCGACGACCTGACAGTCGCCGTGAATGCCGCAATCACTTTGGAACGCCCCCTTTTGGTTAAGGGTGAACCCGGTACCGGCAAGACAGAACTGGCCCGTCAGGTCGCCGACGCGTTGGGCGCCAAGATGTTGGAATGGAACATCAAATCCACGACCAAGGCACAACAGGGCCTATACGAATACGACGCTGTCAGCCGCCTTCGTGACAGCCAATTAGGCGACGAACGCGTCAACGACGTTAAGAACTACATCCGCAAGGGCAAACTATGGCAGGCCTTCGAGGCAGATGAGCGTGTTGTTCTGCTAATCGACGAGGTCGACAAAGCCGATATCGAGTTCCCGAATGACCTGCTTCAGGAACTCGATAAGATGGAATTTCACGTTTATGAGACTGGCGAAACGATCAAGGCGCAAAACCGCCCGATCGTGATCATCACTTCGAACAACGAAAAAGAATTGCCCGACGCTTTCCTGCGCCGCTGCTTTTTCCACTACATCCGTTTTCCCGATCCCGACACGCTGCGCCGTATCGTCGAAGTACACCACCCGGGCATCAAACCCGCCCTTCTGACCGAGGCGCTGACGCAATTCTACGAAGTGCGCGAACAGCCGGGTTTGAAGAAAAAACCGTCGACCTCTGAAGTTCTGGATTGGCTGAAATTGCTTCTGGCTGAGGATCTGGAACCAGAAGATCTGAAACGCGATGGCGCGAATGCCCTGCCCAAGCTGCACGGTGCGCTGCTGAAGAACGAACAGGATGTGCACCTGTTCGAAAGGCTCGCGTTCATGGCGCGTCGCCAAGGCCGGTAAATCCGGTCTTTCGCGCAAAAACACATCCCAGTGGCATAGATTGTGGCATTGGTGGACACAGGATCTTCGGCATTTTATCGCTGAACCCTGTGGTTTTCACCCTGCCCCAACCTGCAGTTGTTGCTGAAAAGCCGCTCAAAACCCTCTGAAAACAAATAATTTTAATAAAATTCAGGGAAGTCGTCGGAAAATTAACAAGCCACGTTTCTCAACCGTGGCGTAATTCCCTGATTTTGCCCTATAGTGTCCCAACAGTGGACAAAAAAAACATGGATGTCTTGAACATCCGAATTGAGCAGGCAGGCTTCAAACGTGTCCGACAACGGTTCTAAAACGATGTGCATTGCGCACATCGCCCAAAATATTGTGCCCGCATTGGCAACGCCCAATGACGCGACATCCTGCAAGGATTTGCAGGGCACAAAGGCCGTATCGGAAACAGGTTTCCTGACAGACAGCACGCACTTTCGCCAACCGAAATTTTATGGCTTGGCAGCCGTCACTCTCTGGTTCGTTCGGATGTTCAAAGACACGGATAAACGCCGCAAAGGCGCGACTGACGTGTTCAACCTGAGCTTCCAACCCCAGAGTATCTGATGCGTCGATT
Source organism: Thalassococcus halodurans (assembly GCA_950096585.1). Taxonomy (GTDB): domain Bacteria; phylum Pseudomonadota; class Alphaproteobacteria; order Rhodobacterales; family Rhodobacteraceae; genus Thalassococcus; species Thalassococcus halodurans_A. The sequence goes on from CATNDK010000014.1 coordinate 11,239, forward strand.
TATCCTTCCATTGTATCTGCTGCTGGGTGCTTGTGTGCCCGTTTCGCCGAACGAAGTGACCACACGTGCCGCCACCATGGCCGAAAGCACTTTGCCCGCGATGAAAACATTTGCGGTGCCCCGCCCCTACGCGCCCGAGGCATCGAACCGCGATATCGCACGTGATTTCCTCGATCTGGCCTTCACGCTGGAAAGCGGCCGCGGCCTGACCAAACTTACCCGTTTCGAAGGCCCGATTCGCATTCGCGTCGCAGGATCGCCGCCGCCGACGCTGCCGTCGGACCTGAACCGTGTGGTGCACCGTTTGCGGACCGAAGCACAGATCGACATCGGATTGTCACAAGATCGTTCATCCCAAGTCACGGTCGAGGCTGTGCCGCGTTCGGAAATCCGCCGTTACCTGCCGCAAGCCGCCTGCTTTGTTGTGCCAAACGTGTCGTCTTTGGCGGAATACGGCAAAGCACGCCGCACGTCTGTTGTGAACTGGTCCCGCATGGACCGCCGCGAACGCGTTGCCGTATTCATCCCGGCAGATGCCAGCCCGCAAGAAGTGCGCGACTGCCTGCACGAAGAACTGGCGCAGGCCATTGGCCCGCTGAACGATCTCTATCGCCTGCCCGACTCGGTGTTCAACGACGACAACGTCCACACGGTTCTGACCGGATTCGATATGCTGGTTCTACGCGCCTATTATGATCCGGCCCTGCGCAACGGCATGTCACAGGGTGAGGTCGCCCAGCGCCTGCCAGCCATTCTTGCGCGCCTGAACCCGGCTGGCGAACGCATTCCAAGCCGCAACATCTCGCGCACGCCGCGCGCGTGGATCAGTGCCATCCAAACCGCCCTTGGTCCTGTCGCAAGCGATGCGCAGCGTCGTGCCGCAGCCTACGAGGCGCTACAGATCGCGACGGCCATGGGCTGGCAGGATCATCGTCGCGGGTTTTCGCATTATGCCATGGGCCGCATCCTGCAGTCCGAAGATCCCTCTGCTGCGCAACGCTCGTTCCTTGCGGCGGACAAATTCTTTGCCGCCTCCCCGCGCACCCGCCTGCACCGCGCTTATGTCGCGTCGCAACTGGCCGCCTTTGCCATCAGCCAGAACCAGCCTGATCAGGCCCTGGACATCCTGCGCCCGCACCTTGACGTTGCGGCGCGCCACGAAAACGCAGCGCTTTTGTCGACCCTCATGCTATTGCGCGCCGAAGCGCTTGACCTAGGTGGACAAGTGACCGCAGGGCGCGAAGTACGGGTGGACAGCATCGGCTGGGCAAGATACGGCTTCGGTCCGGATTGGGCCGTCCGCGCAAAGCTGCGCGAGATCGGTTCCCTTAACCCGCTAAAAGGAAGGATCGGCCGGTTATGATCGTTATCGCAGCTGCTCTGATTGGGGCCTTGCTTGGGGGCTTTAACGCCAAACGCCGCAAAGGAAACGCTGCAGATATTGCTCAGTACGCCGCGGTCTACGCCATTCTTTTTGCTGTGATCGGCCTGATCATTACCATCGTCATCGAAAAGATCGTGCTGTAAGAACAGGACATGTTTGTCCCGTTCTTCGAAACGCTCCGCTCTGCCGGTGTTCCGGTGTCCTTGCGCGAATACCTGTCCTTTCTGGAAGGACTGCGCGCGGGGCTCGCCACCTATGACCCCGAGACATTCTATTATCTGGCGCGCACGGCCATGGTGAAAGACGAACGGCACATCGACCGTTTCGACCGCGCCTTTGCCCACAGCTTCCAAGGGTTAGAACAGATCAGTGCCGATCAGGTTCTGAACGCTGTCGACCTGCCCGAAGACTGGCTGCGCAAGATGGCTGAAAAGCATCTGAGCGACGAAGAAAAGGCCGAGATCGAAGCGCTTGGCGGCTTTGATAAACTGATGGAAACCCTGAAAGAGCGCCTGAAAGAACAGCAGGGTCGCCATCAGGGGGGCAACAAATGGGTCGGTACAGCCGGCACATCCCCGTTCGGTGCCTACGGCTACAATCCCGAAGGCGTTCGCATCGGCCAGAACGAAAGCCGCCACAAGCGCGCGGTCAAGGTTTGGGACAAACGCGAGTTTCGCAATCTCGATGACAGCGTCGAACTGGGCACGCGCAACATCAAGGTCGCCCTGAAACGCCTGCGCAAATGGGCGCGTGACGGGGCAGCAGACGAACTGGATCTGGACGGCACCATCCGCGCCACGGCCGAGAACGGCTATCTTGACGTCAAAACCCACCCAGAACGGCGCAATACGGTGAAGGTTTTGCTGTTCTTTGATATCGGCGGGTCGATGGACGCGCATATCAAAGTGGTTGAGGAACTGTTTTCCGCCGCCCGTGCGGAATTCAAACATCTTGAACACTACTACTTCCACAACTGCTTGTATGAAGGCGTGTGGAAGGACAACCGCCGCCGCTGGGACGAACAGACGCCGACGCACGAAATCCTGCGGACCTATGGCTCTGACTACAAATGTATTTTCGTGGGTGACGCGTCGATGTCGCCTTATGAAATCGTGCATCCGGGTGGGGCCAACGAACACTGGAACCCCGAGGCCGGCCAAGTCTGGCTGGAACGCGCCCGCGAACAGTGGCCGAACCACCTTTGGATCAATCCGGTGCCGGAAAAATACTGGCCCTACACCCAGTCCATCGGGCTTATTCAGGAAATCTTCGACAACCGCATGGTGCCGATGACTCTGGAAGGGTTGGAACGCGGGATGCGGGTTCTGACCTAGGGCGACATTTCGGCCCTTGGCGACCTTCACGCGCCGCCCCATATTAAATGCATGTTGAAATTCACGCCCCTTCTTCTGGCCATCATCTACGGGATCGTCATGTACCGGTTTTCGGCATGGCGTCTGGGCAAGACGTTGGACCAGCAGTCGACCGAATTGGCTGATCCTCAGCTGAAACAGTTCACAGACAAACTGGCTTCCGCGCTCGATCTGCCGCGCATCAAGGTGCATATCTACGAAGTCGATCCGGTGAACGGCTTGGCCGCGCCCGACGGGCGGATTTTCATCACACGCGGTTTTTTCAACAAATACCGTCAGGGCGAGGTGACCGCCGAAGAACTGACATCGGTCATCGCGCATGAATTGGGGCACGTGGCACTTGGCCATTCGCGGCGCCGTATGATCGATTTCTCGGGCCAAAACGCGCTGCGCACGGCGCTGATCCTAATTATCGGGCGTATCCTGCCCGGTATTGGCGTTCTGATCGCCAACGCGCTGACATCCATGTTGGCCGCGCGGCTGTCGCGGTCGGATGAATACGAGGCCGACGCATATGCCGCGGCCCTTTTGTCCAAGGCAGGCATCGGGATCGGCCCGCAGATTTCGCTGTTTGGAAAACTGGAAGAGCTGACAAAATCCCGCAAAGGCGTGGTGCCCGCATGGTTGATGAGCCACCCTGCCACCGAAGACCGCATTGCCGCCCTGCGCAAGCTTGAGGCGAAGTGGACGAACGCCTAAGCCCTGACCTGAAACTCCGCTTTTGCCACATCGCGACCATTGACCTGAATGATCAGCTGATGTGGCCCTTCATGCCATGTAAACGTGCTGGCATTGGCCCTAATGGGATGGCTTTTGGACAGCGTCACTGGCGTTTTTGCCGCCTGCCCCAGCTTGAATACCTTCTCGCCCATCCGCCCCGTCGGCCTGTGAAAGCGGATACGGTAGTCCACCATCAGCTTGCTGTTGGCCGTGCCTGACAGGTCGACGTCAAACTGCAATGCATCCCCGATGCGCACCTGATCATGCGCCAAGGTCAGGCCGACTTTCACGTTCACATCGGGATCAAAGCCCAGCAACGCCAACGCCTTTGGCTCACCCCGCTTGACCGCTGTCCGCAAAGCATGGCGTGTCATCCAGTCCAGTTCTTTCTCCGACTGACGGCCTTGAGACGCCCAATCAGAAAGCCTGCCTGTCACCGCATCTGGTGCGATTTTCGACAAATCATTCAAATGGTTGGCAACAGAACGTGTCACGAACCGCGCGTTATCGGCGTGCAGTTTGTCCAGCAGGCCCAAGGGCTCCAAAGGATCGATCGAGATACTTGCAGCCCACGGCAAACGCGGACGCGTTCCTTCGGACACCAGACGCCGCACATGGTAGTTTTCGTCCTCGGCCCAAAGGTGCAGGCGCGCCAAGGTTTCATCCGGCCAACAGTTCAGAAAGGGTCGGATATAGAATTCCATGGAAAAGCGCTGCGTCGCATCGTGCAACAGATCCAGCGCCAGATCGCGATGGTCTTCCAGCCCGTGGCGCACGGCCAGAATGCCCGGCACCGCATGGATGAACCTGCCGAAATCGTCGTCGGTCAAAGACGGGTCCAGCCGCGGAGGCATCGCGGCGCGCAGCGCCTCGACCATCGCCGGAAAATCGCGGGGCATCTGGGCCTCGACACAGGTCGCGATCCAATCCAGCCGTTCCAGCAGACCACGCCCCGCTAAGCCGCCGACCGTGTCAGAGACGAAACGTTCAGCGTCAAAGCGTGGCAGCACCGAGTACTCGCGCGCCAAGTCGCCGATGCTGGCCTCGTTGAACAACTGGTCGGACAACGACGCGCCCGCGCCGCCGCCCTGCCCGTCTGGACCTCGCGCCATTTCAGAGGGTCGCGTTTGTTGCGCCACCATCCAGCAGAATGTTCTGCCCGACGATAAAGCCCGCGTGCTGCGAACACAGGAAGGCACAGGTCTGGCCGAACTCTTGTGCGGTGCCATAGCGCCGCGCAGGAATGGTCGCTTCGCGGGCGGCGCGTGCCTCGTCCAGAGACATGCCTTGTTGGTTGGCCACACCGGTATCAAGCCCCACGGCGCGATCCGTCGCGTGAATGCCCGGTAGAAGATTGTTGATGGTCACACCGAACGGCGCCACCTGACGGGAGGTGCCCGCGACAAACCCCGTCAGACCGGCACGCGCCGAATTCGACAGCCCCAGCGCCGCAATCGGGGCTTTGACCGACTGCGAGGTGATGTTGACCACACGGCCCCACCCTTTTTCGATCATCGCGGGCAGGACCGCCTGCATCAAAGCAATGGGCGCCAACATGTTGGAATCCAACGCCTTGATGAAATCATCACGCGACCAATCGCTCCAGACACCCGGGGGCGGACCACCTGCATTGGTCACCAGAATGTCGACCGTTCCCGCCGCATCCAGAACCTTGGCACGGCCTTCTTCGGTGGTGATATCTGCGGCAACCGCCGTGACGCTGACGCCATAAGCATCGCGGATTTCAGCGGCTGTCGCCTCCAGCGCCTCTTGCCCGCGCGCATTCAAAACCAGATCAACACCAGCCTCGGCCAGCGCCTCTGCACAACCACGACCCAACCCCTTGCTAGACGCGGTTACAAGTGCACGCTTGCCCTTTAGTCCCAAATCCATAAATTGCTCCTGTTCTCACTTGTCTTCAGCTATGCGGTCGCACCCTCTCAGGCCCGCTGCGCGGCATGGATCACAATCGCCGCCGTGTTATCGAAAGAGTTATCAGTTGCCCGTATACCCCCACTGTCGTTTGCGTAGAATAGACCAATGTACAACAGAGACATAGAAGCCTCGCAGACACTTACCGTCTATCGCGCGGATCACTTCCGTGTGTCGAACGGCGCAAACCTCGGCGACAGCCTTGGCACCTCCGACGACGTGGCTCTGGATGATGTTTACCGCCTGTCGCCAGTGGCCAATGCGGTTCGCCTGTCGGTGATCGCGCGTCATGACGCCCCCTTCCAGATTGGCAAAGACAGCGAAATCGGTCAGCCGGGTGCGGACCTGCATCTGGACTGCGTCATCACGCTGATGTCCGGTACAGGTGAAACCAGCGAAGCACTGGTTTTGGTCGAAACCGACGCCGAGTTTGACATTGCGGGCGTATACCTTTTGCCACTGGCCGATATGCAGCGCCGCGTGGATTACGTTCTGGTGGGCATCGACACCGAAGGCGCGTTGCAAAAGTTCGCGCAGCTGGCCTGCGTGTCTTTCACACGCGGGACGCTGATCACCATGGCAACAGGCGCCCAACGCCCTGTCGAAGACCTGAAGGTCGGCGATAAAATCCTGACGCGCGATGATGGCCCGCAAACCTTGCGCTGGATCGGCCATAGAACTGTGCGCGCCACCGGCGATTTCGCCCCGATCCTGATCAAGGCTGGCACGCTGAACAACACAAACGATCTTGTTGTCAGCCCCGATCACCGCCTGTTCATCTACCAACGCGTTGACCGCATCGGTGCAGGCCGGGCCGAGCTTCTGGTCCGCGTGAAACATCTGGTCAATGAAACCACGATCGTGCGCCACGAAGGCGGCTTTGTGGAATACTACGAAATGCTGTTCGACCGGCACCAGATCATCTACGCCGAAGGTATCGCAGCCGAAACCATGCTTTTGGACACGCAACGTCAGGCGTCCCTGCCCGATGATGTGCAAGACATGCTTGAGGAATTTACCGAAGGCCATTCCGATCGCTCCCATCAGGCGCTTGAGGTGCAGGAAGCGCTTCTCAAAGGCCATGACGTGGCCGCGATCCTGCGCAAGTCGTCATCCGGCTGATCATCACACAACACCAGCCAAACGGCGGCCCGAGGCCGAAAGCCGAAGGCGACAGGACGAGATGTAAAGGGCGCGGGCGACCCGCCCGCGCTCGATAAGATCAATAAAAGAACTCTTCTTGCACGATCTTTCCATTCTCAACGGTGTAGACGCCAACGTCATGCATGGGCATGCGCTTACCGCTTTCGCGATCTGTTGCATCAATCTTGAAGCAAACGGCAAAGCGGTCTGTCCCGTGCAGGAATGGCCCCTCAACAATCTGCTCATGCAACTCGATCGCGCTGTCGAACCAAGCATGCTTGCCCTTGATGCCGTCTAAACCTTCGGTCCGGCGGCTGCCCTCTGGCTGCCCCTCCATGTCGCGCGGTTCAATCGACACCGCGTCGGGCGCATACAGCACATCCAGATTGGCCAGCTCTTCGCCCTTCCGGCATCCTTCAACCAATGCGTTTGCAATTTCTTCTAGCGTCATAGCCCCACTCCAATACTATGTTCACACAATGTTCTCATTGCTAATCCGATTCCTTGGCTGCGTCCACAACAATCGCATCCGCCGACGGTCGTCGATCTAACCCCATTGCCGCCGCCCCGTCGCGCAGGTATATGCGCGGGCATGTTGGATACCGCTTCAAACCGCCCCGAATTGCCGCCCGAAATCGCGCGGCGCCGTACCTTTGCGATCATCTCTCACCCCGACGCGGGTAAGACGACGCTGACCGAAAAGTTCCTGCTTTTCGGCGGGGCGATCCAGATGGCTGGTCAGGTCCGTGCCAAGGGTGAAGCCCGCCGCACGCGGTCGGACTTTATGCAGATGGAAAAAGACCGCGGTATCTCGGTCTCGGCTTCGGCGATGTCGTTTGATTTCGGCAAGTATCGCTTCAACCTTGTCGACACCCCCGGTCACTCGGACTTTTCCGAAGACACCTACCGCACACTGACCGCTGTCGACGCGGCTGTGATGGTGATTGACGGTGCAAAGGGTGTTGAAAGCCAGACACAAAAGCTGTTCGAGGTCTGCCGCCTGCGCGATCTGCCCATCCTGACCTTCTGTAACAAGATGGACCGCGAAAGCCGCGACACGTTCGAGATTATTGACGAAATTCAGGAAAATCTGGCGATTGACGTCACGCCTGCGTCCTGGCCCATCGGGGTTGGTCGCGATTTCCTTGGCGCCTACGACATGATCAACGACCGGCTGGAACTTATGGACCGTGCCGATCGGAACAAGGTCGCCGAGTCGATCAAGCTGGAAGGTCTGGACGATCCCAAACTGGCCGAACACGTGCCTGCCGAGTTGCTGGAACAGCTGCGTGAAGAGGTCGAAATGGCCCGCGAACTGCTGCCGCCGCTTGATGCCCAAGCCGTTCTTGAAGGTCACCTGACGCCGATCTGGTTCGGGTCCGCCATCAACTCTTTCGGCGTGAAAGAACTGATGGAAGGCATCGGCCGTCTTGCGCCCGAACCCCAGCCGACCCGAGCCGAGCCGCGTGAAATCGCGCCAGAGGAAAAGAAGGTCTCGGGCTTTGTGTTCAAGGTACAGGCCAACATGGACCCGAAGCACCGCGACCGCGTAGCGTTCTTGCGCTTGTCGTCGGGCCACTTCCAGCGCGGCATGAAGCTGACCCACGTGCGCACGAAAAAGCCTATGGCGATTTCGAACCCCGTGCTGTTCCTCGCCTCTGACCGTGAACTGGCGGAAGAGGCATGGGCCGGCGATATCATCGGCATCCCGAACCACGGCCAACTGCGCATTGGCGACACGCTGACCGAAGGCGAAGCGATCAAGGTCACAGGCATCCCGTCGTTCGCGCCGGAACTGCTGCAAAGCTGCCGTGCGGGCGACCCGATGAAGGCCAAGCACCTTGAAAAGGCGCTGATGCAGTTTGCCGAAGAAGGCGCGGCCAAAGTGTTCAAACCTGCCTTCGGCTCGGGCTTTATCGTCGGCGTTGTCGGCGCGCTTCAGTTCGAAGTTCTGGGCAGCCGGATCGAGCTGGAATACGGCCTGCCCGTACGCTTTGAGGCGTCTCAGTTCACTTCGGCCCGTTGGGTGCACGGTAAGAAAGACGACGTGGACAAGTTCGTGAACGCGAACAAACAGCACATTGCCCATGATAACGATGGCGACGTCGTCTATATGACCCGCCTTCAGTGGGACATCGATCGTGTGGTTCGTGATAATCCGGAAATCACCCTGTCGGCGACCAAGGAAATGATGGTCGGATAAGGCGTAAGGCCCCGAAACGTCTGAAAACTTGTCCTGATCCTGCCACAGCGGCGCGATATCCGGTGCGATCAATCTTGCCCGGTTCGCGCCACTCGGCCAAGGTTGCGCCATGAGCAGTCGCGAGAGTGATAAAACGCCCACCTATCCCGGTGGCATACAGGCCGTCCTGAAACAGATGGAAGGCCGCCGCGATGCTTTGGGCTTTGCCAAGGACGAAGCGCTGGCAGGCTTGGACACCGATTTGCACGCGCTGACACAACTGATCGTACCCAACCCCGAAAAGCAGCCGGAATTTGAACGCCCCTTCCGGTCGGATCATCACCGCAAGACCTTTGAGGTGCGTCGCGAACTCTACGGCTCGTCCGAGCTTTGCGCCCTTCACGGGTTGACCATCGCCCATCTGCGCAAACGCTATTTTCCCGATCACGCCCCCGCCCTTTTTCAGAAAATCTGGGCCGAGGAATATGACCATCTTCTCAAGCATCTTGATGCCCGCTGGCTTGTGTCCGCGATCACCACCTTTGGCGATCATGGCGTGAACGCCATCCAGCGCAGCACGGGGTTGGCGCTGTCGACGCTGTTCGGCACAATGAAGCTTTATGAAAACGAACGCCTGTATTCCGGCAAGACGCCAGATAAACCCTTTGCCCTGAAGGACAAAGTGCGCGCCTCCCTTCCGCTTGAGATGGATCCATATTCGATTACCAGCGGCGGGTTGGACGTGAATATGCTGGGACGGCTCTGGCAAGAGGCCTGTCAGGACCCTGTCGTTGCCCCCTTGGCCCAGCATCTGATCGATCTGCTTATTCACGACGACCGCACTGTCTTTCGCCGCCTGATGACCATGCGCAAACGCAAAAAACGTCAGGAAGAACGCCCCGCAGGTGCACATGAGGGTGAAACGCCCAATCCGGTTGTCGTACCGGACAACCCGCGCGCTTTGGATGTCAGGACCCTGCGCTGGGGCATCGTTGCGACGATCAAAGCGCCGCTTACTGACATTGCGCGCTTCGTGGCGCATCACCTTGAATTGGGTGCCCATGAAATCTGGATTTATCTGGATCAGCCGGACGCCGCGGTTGCGGACTATTTTGCGCCCTTCAGCCAAGTCAAAATCATCCAGTGTGATGATGCCTACTGGAAGGCCACAGGCAAAAACCGGATGGAGCAGCACCAGCTTAGACAGGCCTTCAATGCCACGCGCACACTA
>CATNDK010000015.1 GCA_950096585.1 Thalassococcus halodurans
CGTCATGGCGCGGGCGAATGGGCGGACCGAATGTTGCCCCTACCCCCAGTTCTGGCGGGCAAAGGCCACGCGCCCGACGAAGAAATCCTGCTGGCCCTGAAAACCACGGGCTATTTTCTGGAAAACAAACTTGCCCCCGCGCTTGGGTCGAAACCGCTACCCTCGGCCCGCGCGGCGTTTATCGACCGTTACCACCGTCATTGCGGAACCCTGCCGCAAAGTGACGCCAAACCGGAATAGGCCTATAGACGGGCTTCCGCCTGTCTCCGAGACGCGCTAGGGATGTTTTATGATGTGGACTGTACCCAATATCCTGACCATGCTCCGGCTTCTGGCCGCGCCCGGCATTGCTGTCATGTTCCTGTATTTCGCGCGTCCTTTTGCAGATTGGTACGCGCTGGCACTTTTTGTCGGTGCCGCCATCACTGACTGGTTCGATGGCTATCTGGCGCGCAGCTGGAAACAGGAAACGAAACTGGGCGCTATGCTGGACCCGATCGCCGACAAAGCGATGGTGATCATCGCCCTGATGGTCATCGTGGGGTATTCGTCGATGTCCCCGTGGCTGGTTCTGCCCACAACCGTCATCATGTTCCGCGAAGTGTTCGTCTCGGGCCTGCGCGAATATCTGGGGGACACGGCGGGCACATTGAAGGTGACAGCCTTGGCCAAATGGAAAACCACCGTCCAGATGATCGCCATCGCCGTCCTGTTTGCCCAAGGGGTGTTCGAACACTATCTGGGAATGTCGGTGATGGGCATGGACGAACAGATCGTCGAAGGCATTCTGAACGGCAGCATCACGGATGAAATCGGTCTGTGGTGGAAGAAAATCGGCATGATCTGGACTGGCAACGCAGGCATCGCCCTATTGTGGATCGCAGCTGCGCTGACACTGATCACAGGTTGGGATTACCTGAACAAAGCGCTGCCACATCTGTCGGAGGAGACATGATGGACATTCTTTATTTCGCTTGGGTCCGTGAACGCATCGGCGTGCCGCGCGAAACGGTGACGACAGAGGCCAAGACGGTAAACGAGCTTGTGCAGGAACTGATCGCCAAGGAAGAACGCTATGCCGCAGCCTTCGCCGACATCTCGGCACTGCGCGTGGCGCTGGATCAGGACCTGTCCGATTTCGACGCCCCACTGGACGGCGTGCGCGAAGTGGCCTTCTTCCCGCCGATGACGGGTGGCTAAACCATGAAGATCGTCGTTCAGGAAGCCCCGTTCGATTTCGCTGCCGAGGTTGAAGAGTTCGGCCAAGGTCGCGCCGATATGGGGGCGATTGTCACCTTTACGGGCGTGGTGCGTGACAATGATGCTGGCGATCTGGATGCGATGGAGATCGAACACTATCCCGGCATGACTCAAAAGGCGCTGGAAAAGATCGCAGCCGACGCAAGCGCACGTTGGGATCTGGGCGACGTTCTGATCATCCACCGCTATGGACGGCTTGAGCCGGGCGAAAAAATCATGATGGTCGCGACGTCGTCGCCCCACCGCAAAGATGCCTTCGAGGCGGCTGATTTCCTGATGGACTACCTGAAATCCCGCGCGCCGTTCTGGAAGAAAGAACACACGGGCGGCGATGCATCCTGGGTGGATGCGAAAGACTCTGATGAGGATGCGCTGAACCGTTGGTAAGCGGCGCGGCTTCGCCGCACAGGTCATCTCGTCCTTGGCCTTTGGCCTGCGCCCTCGGGTTTGGTGCTCTGATCACAGGTATTTTCTGTCCCCAAATACCTTGGGGGAATTGGCCAAAGGCCAAGGGGACAAAGCCCCTATAGATCCAGAAACTCAGCCGCCAGATACGCGGGTCGCATCAACAAACGGCGGTTTTTGCCCAATGGGAACCTGCGCGGTTCTTTCGCCATAAGGGCCGGAATATCTGTGGTGTTGCCTGCGATCAAATCTGCGGCCAGCTTGCCGGAATGGCTACCCATCGCGACGCCGTTGCCGTGGTACCCGAAGGCTGCGAACATGCCCGTCATCCCTGAAACCGGCCCGACATAGGGCGCAAGCTTAGACGTCAGGCAGAGCAGACCAGACCATTCGTGGGTGATCGGCACGTCGGACCATGCCGGAAACAGGCGATGGAAGTTCTCTCGGATTTTGCGGGAAATCTTGGCCTGTTCACGCGGCGTCGCCGTCAGGCCGCCCCGCATGCCGAACAGGAACCGACCATCGGGCAACATGCGGAAATAGTGCAGCATCGTGCGGGTGTCGTAGCACATCTGCGACGACGACCAGCCCTGCGCCTGCTTTTCTGCATCCGTCAATGGATGCGTCAGAATGATAGAGGACTGGACAGGCATCGTGCGTGCGGCCAGCCAGTCTGGCACGTCCTCTGACGAATAGCCGTTGGTGGCGATAAGAACCTTATCGGCCCGCACCTGCCCCTGTGCCGTTTTGCAGATCCAATAGCCGTTTTCCTCGCGGATACTGTCGCAGGCACTGTTCTGGAACAGTCGCGCACCGGCAGATTGTGCCGCAATCGCCAGCCCCGCGTGGTACTTTCGCGGGTTCAGCGCAAAGCCGATCGGCAGTGTCAGCGCCCCATAGAAATCACCACCAATTCCCAGCCCAGCCAAGTCGGACTTACCAGCCAATTCAGGCGTCACGCCGTAAAGCGTTTTCTGTTCGATCGCGTGTTTCTGAAGGCCCGCAAAGGCCCGTGCATTGTGGGCCAGAAGCGTTTCGCCATCGCTATGCACATCCGCGTCGATCCGGTGGTTTTCCAGAATGCCGCGAACGGTGTCTATCGCCGCGACCTCGGTTCTTGCCCAAGCGCGTGCGCCGTCCGGCCCGTGTTGTCGGGCAATGGCGCTATTGGAAAGTTTCGATCCGCCAAGGCAGCAGAACCCGCCATTGCGGCCCGAGGCACCGTAGCCCGGTGTCTCGGCCTCTAGCACGACCACGTCCATGCCCGCATGCGCCAGATGCAAAGCCGCCGACAGGCCGGTGAACCCCGCGCCGATGATCACAACATCAGCGCGGGTGCTGTCTTGCAAAACGGACCAGTCCATCGCAGGCACCGTTTCCGCCCAGAAGCATCCCTGCTGCGGGCCATAGGCGGCGGCTTCGTAGAGGCGTTTCATCCCGTCGCCTGTGTGGCCGCCTGCTCATCCCTTTGCTGCGCAACCGCCGACCGTTTCGACAGGATCGACGCGGTGATCACGCCCACGGTCACCACGCTGATCATGATCGTCGACAGCGCGTTGATTTCAGGACTGACCCCAAGGCGAACCGCCGAGAAGATCTTGATTGGCAGGGTCGTAGCCGACGGGCCGGTGGTGAAGCTGGCGATGACCAGATCGTCTAGCGACAGGGTAAAGGCCAGAAGCCAACCGGAAATCACCGCAGGGGCGATGATCGGCAGGGTCACTAGGCGGAAAGCCTGGAAGGGGGTGCAGCCAAGGTCCAAGGCGGCCTCTTCCAGTGATTTGTCAAAGCTGACAAGGCGCGAGGACACAACGACCGACACATAGCACATGGCAAAGGTCGTATGGGCCAGAACGATGGTGAACACGCCACGATCCAGACCGATGCCGATGAACAGCAGCAGCAAGGACAGGCCCGTGATCACCTCGGGCATCACCAGCGGCGCATAGATCATGCCCGAGAACAGACCGCGCCCCATGAAGCGCCCTGCACGGACCAGAACGGTCGCGGCCATCGTGCCCAGAACCGTTGCCAGAACCGACGAAAAGAACGCCACGCGGATCGTGACCCAAGCGGCATCAAGGAAGTCTTCGTTCTGAAGAAGCTCTCCGTACCATTTGGTGGAAAAGCCCGCCCAGACAGTGACCAGCTTCGATGCGTTGAAGCTGTAGATGACCAGAATGACCATCGGCAGATAAAGGAACGCAAAGCCCAATGTCAGGGACGTGGCGTTGAACCATGAAAAGCGTCTCATCCCTCGGCCTCCCGCTGAAGCTGCTGGTTGCGCTGGAACAGCACAATCGGGATCACAAGGATCAACAGCAGGATAATCGCCACGGCAGAGGCCACCGGCCAGTCGCGGTTCGAGAAGAACTCTTCCCACAGGACTTTACCGATCATCAGCGTGTCAGAGCCGCCCAGAAGCGACGGGATCACGAATTCACCGATGGTCGGGATGAACACCAGAAAACAGCCCGCGATTATGCCGCTTTTCGACAGCGGAATGGTGATCAACCAAAAGGCCGACATGCGCGAACAGCCAAGGTCTTCGGCCGCTTCGATCAGGGAATCGTCCATTTTTTCCAGCGCGGCATAGATCGGCAGAATCATGAACGGCAAATAGGTGTAAACGATGCCGATGTAGACGGCGGTGTTTGTGGACAGGATTTTCAGCGGCTCGTCGACGATCCCCAGAAACGACAGGAACTGATAGAGTACGCCTTCGGACGCCAGAATGCCCATCCACGCGTAGACGCGGATCAGGAAGGACGTCCAGAACGGCAGGATCACCAGCATCAGTAACGTCGGCCGCCATTCAGGGGCCGCACGTGCCATGCCATAAGCAATCGGATAGCCCACCAGCAGCGTCAGAACCGTCGAAATCAGCGCGATCTTCAGGGATGACAGGTAGGCTTTCCAATAAAGCGCGTCTTCGGTCAGGAAGACGTAGTTTTCAAAATCCAGCTTGGACATCAGATCCTTGATCCCCTGCCAGCCTGCCGAGAAATCCAGCGTCGGCGCGTAGGGCGGGATCGACAAGGCGTAGTCGGACAGCGAGATTTTCAGAACGATCAGAAACGGCACCAGAAACAGCGCCAGAAGCCAAAGGTAGGGGACCGCGATCAGGGTAAAGCGACGCATGTCCCTAGCCCTCCAACAACACGCCGGCGGTTTCGGTAAACGTCAGCCAGACGCGGTCTTCCCATGTGATGTCGCGGTTGGCCAGACGACGGGTGTTGGCGCTTTGGGCCTTGATGATCTGGCCATTGCCGACCTTGACGTGGAAGGTCGAGATGTTGCCGAGGTAGGCGATATCGATGACCTCGCCCTCCAACAGGTTGCGGCGATCTTCGGGTTTTTCCTTGGAGATGGTCACCTTCTCTGGACGGATCGCAAAGCTGATCCGCTCGCCGGATGCGACGGGTTTCTGCGCAGTGCCCCAAATCTCAGGCTGCCCTTCTGCCCAGTCGATACGAACGCGGTCGCCATTGGGTGTGGCGTTGCCTTCGATGATGTTCACGTCACCGATGAAGTCGGCGACATAGACGGAATTCGGGGCCTCGTAGATATCGGCGGGGGTTGCGACCTGAACAAGGCGGCCTTCGTCCATGACGGCAACGCGCGAGGCGACAGTCATCGCCTCTTCCTGATCGTGGGTCACGATCACAAAGGTCGTGCCGGTCTTTTCCTGAATGTCCATCAGTTCGAACTGCGTTTCTTCGCGCAGCTTTTTGTCCAGCGCGCCCAGCGGTTCATCCAACAACAGCAGCTTGGGCGATTTTGCCAGAGAACGGGCCAAAGCCACGCGCTGACGCTGACCACCGGAAATCTGGTGCGGTTTGCGTTTCGCGAATTTGCCCAGCCGCGTAAGCCGCAGCATTTCTTCGACACGGGCCGCGATGGCATCCTTGTCCGTGCTTTCACGCTTCAGACCAAAGGCAATGTTTTCCCAGACGGACAGGTGCGGGAACAACGCATAGCTTTGGAACATCATGTTCACCGCGCGTTTGTTCGGCGCGGTCTGGCCAAGGTCCTGTCCCGACAGTCGAATGGTGCCCGATGTCGGCGTCTCGAACCCCGCCAGCATCCGCATCATCGTTGTTTTCCCGCAGCCCGACGGCCCCAGAAGGGCAAAGAACTCGCGTTCATAGATGTCTAGGCTAAGGTCGTCGATCGCGGTGAATGTTCCGAACTTTTTGGTGACGTTCTGAAACTGGATCAACGGCTTCTGGTTCGGGTCATCCCAAGGGGCAAAGACCTTTTGGTTCATGATCAGTCCAATACTGCATAGAAAAACGGCGCGCCCCGTGGGACGCGCCGCGAACAGGCGTGGTTAGACGCCGGATTTGATCTCGGTCCACATACGGGTGACCGTGCGCTGCAGGCGCGGGTCGTAAGGCGAGAATGTATATAGGTTTTCCAGCGTGGCTTCGTCCGGATAAATCGCGGTGTCGCCGATCACGTCCTCGATCAGGAATTCCTGAGACGCTTTGTTGCCGTTGGCGTAATAAACATAGTTCGACGCCGCCGCCATGTTTTCCGCGTCCATGATAAAGTTCAGGAACTTGTGCGCGCCTTCGGGGTTCGGGGCATCCACCGGAATGGCCATCTGGTCGAACCACATCAGAGCACCCTCAGAAGGTGCGTTATAGGCAATCTCGACGCCATTTTCGGCCTCGGCCGCGCGGTCGCGGGCCTGAAGCACGTCACCGGACCAGCCGAACGCTACACAGATTTCGCCGTTCGCCAGCGCGTTGATGTATTCCGAGCTGTGGAACTTGGCTACGTAAGGACGAACCGCCTGAAGAACCGGCTTGGCCTTTTCGATGACATCGGCATCCTTGCTGTCGGGATCTTCGCCAATATACGCCGGAATCACCTCGGTCGGGGCATCAAGGAAATGCACGCCGCACTCGGCCAGCTTTTCCATGTTTGCGGGGTTGAAGATCAGATCAAGGCTGCCGATCGGGGCATCCTCGCCCAGAATTTCCTGAACCTTGCCAACGTTCACACCGATACCTGTGGTGCCCCACATGTAGTTGATCGAATATTCGTTGGCGGGGTCATACTGCGCTGTGCGCTCTTCGATGACCGACCACAGGTTGCCTTTGTTCGGCAACTTAGAGGCATCCAGTTTCTGGAACGCACCCGCCGCGATCTGGCGCTGAAGGAAGCTGCCCGTGGGCACAACCACGTCGTAGCCGGATCCACCGGCCAGCATTTTGGTTTCAAGAACTTCGTTGGAATCGAAGACGTCGTAGACCAGCGTCAGGCCGGTTTCCGCCTCGAACTTTTCAAGAAGGCTTTCGTCGATGTAATCGGACCAGTTGTAGACCCGCACTTCTTCGGCACCGGCGACCCCGGCGACCAGCGCGGTTACGGCGGTCATTGTCATCAGCTTGGTTTTCATCTGTGGCTCCCAGTTGGATACGAGGTCTTTCGCCCCGGCTGCCTGTGAATTTGATCAAAAATATTCAAACAGAGCAACAAGAAGATGTTTTCATGACGTTCAGACCCATGCAAGATAGACAGAACAGGCGACATAATGCGGATGATTTGATGAATATTCAGGCAGAGCAAAATCAGGGCACAGCCAAGGCAGGTTTGCCAGTGCACGAGACGGTTTACCGGTCGTTGCGCGACATGATTTTGTTCGGAGAATTGGAGCCCGGACAGCCGGTGACCATTCAAGGCCTGACTGAACATCTGGACGCCGGCATGACCCCCGTCCGCGAGGCGCTGCGCCGCCTGACCGCCGCTGGCGCGCTCGAGTTTATGGGCAACCGCAGAATCATCGTTCCGGTGCTGAACCGCTCCGCGATTGATCAATTAAAGACGGCTCGTTTGGCGCTAGAGCCCGAGCTGGCGGGGCGGGCGACCGCGTTGATTAAAGACGAAGATATCCTTGCCATGAAGCAGGCCGACGACCGCCTGGACCGCGCCATCGCGCGTGGCGATGTGCATGGTTATCTGGTCGAAAACTACCTGTTTCACAGCCATCTGAACACCGCCGCGCAGGCCCCGATTCTGCAGGGTATGGTCGAAGGTCTGTGGCTTCGGTTTGGTCCGTCGATGCGCGTCGTGTGCGGGGTGATGGGCACCAGCAGCCTGCCCGATCTTCACAAAGACCTGATCAACGCCTTGGAATCAGGGGATGCGGCAGCGGCCTCAAAGGCGATGGCCGAGGACGTAAAGCAGGGCATGGATCAGATGCTGGCTGGAATAAGCGATTCGATTGACACGGAATAATTTGATCATATTCTAGTGGGCAGTCGCCATTTTGATCGAAAGGCCCCCTGAAAATGGTCCAATCCCCGAATCTGTTGCCCACCGCCGAACTTCAGGCGCGTGACGCCGCGCACCACATGCACCCGTTCACGCACGGTGCCGAGCTTGGCAAAAAGGGTGCGCGCATTATCACGTCCGCAGATGGCTGCTGGCTGACAGACAGCGACGGAAACCGGATTCTGGATGCGATGGCGGGCCTTTGGTGTGTGAACATCGGCTATGGCCGTCAGGAACTGGTCGATGCCGCCGCGCGTCAGATGCAGGAACTGCCGTTCTACAACACCTTCTTCCAGACTACGCACGTGCCGGTCATCGAACTGGCCGAACGTCTGGCACAACTGGCCCCCGGTGATCTGAACCACGTTTTCTTTGCGTCGTCCGGCTCTGAAGCGAACGACACCAACCTACGGATGGTGCGCACCTATTGGGAGATGAAAGGCCAGCCGTCGAAAAAGGCCATCATCTCGCGTTGGAACGCCTATCACGGGTCGTCTGTTGGTTCAGGCAGCCTTGGCGGCATGAAAGGTATGCACGCTCAAGGCGGCATGCCGATCCCCGACATTCATCACATCGACCAGCCCAACTGGTGGTCCGAAGGCGGCGATATGACGCCCGAGGAATTCGGCATCGAACGCGCCCAGCAGCTTGAAGCGAAGATCAAGGAACTTGGCGCGGACAACGTGGCCGCGTTTATCGCCGAACCCGTTCAGGGCGCTGGCGGCGTGATTGTACCGCCCGACAGCTACTGGCCGGAAATCCAGCGTATTTGCGATAAATACGATATCCTGCTGATCGCAGACGAGGTGATCTGTGGCTTTGGCCGGACCGGCAACTGGTTCGGGTCGCAAACCATGAACATCAAGCCGCACATCATGACCATCGCCAAGGGTCTGAGCTCGGGCTACCTGCCCATCGGCGGGTCGATTGTCTGCGATGAGGTGGCCGAGGTCATCGGTGCGGGCGAATTCAACCACGGCTACACCTATTCGGGTCACCCTGTGGCCTGCGCGGTTGCCTTGGAAAACCTGCGCCTTCTGGAAGAAGAGCAGATCATCGACACGGTCCGCACCGAAACTGCGCCCTACCTGAAGGAAAAGTTCGAAAGCCTGACCGATCACCCGATGGTGGGCGAGGCCAAGATCGTTGGCATGATGGGTTCAATCGCGCTGACACCTGACAAAGCCACTCGTGCGGCCTTTGCGTCCGAGGCGGGCACTGTCGGCTACATCTGCCGCGAACGCTGTTTCAGCAACAACCTGATCATGCGCCACGTGGGCGACCGCATGATCATTTCCCCGCCGCTGGTGATTTCCAAAGGCGAGACCGACACATTGATCGAACGCGCACGCCTTTCGCTGGACGAAGCGATGGCCGAGGTTGAAAAGCAGGGCTTGATGGTCGCTGCAACGCGTAACTAAGAAACTGGCGGGTCAGCCCTGAGGGGTCAGGCCCGCCTTCCGCGTTTGGCCACGCTTCAGGCCCAGTTTGCGTTCGCGCCAGATGATCAAGACGCCCGCCGCAATTACGACGCCCGACCCGACCAACGTGTAAAGTGTCGGCACTTCGGCAAAGACGACATACCCCACCACCACAGCAAACAGCATGGACGCGTAATCAAAGGGCGCGACCACGCCAGCCTCGGCATAACGGTAAGCGGATGTCAGCAGGATTTGCGCAAAGCCGCCGATCAGGCCCGCCCCGATCAGCATCGCGGCCTCTTGTGCGGTGGGCATGACCCACCCGAAGGGCAGCGTGAACAGCGACAGGATCGATGCCGTCAGCGAGAAATAGAACACGATCGCGGATGTTTCCTCGCGCCCGGCCAAGCGACGGATCTGGATTTGTGCCAACGCGCGGAACACAGATGACAGCAGCACCACAACAACCCCGATCATCACGGCACGATCCAGATTGTCGACCGACAGTAGCGGCCACAGGATGATCAAAACGCCCACCAGACCAAAGGCAACCGCCCCAAGCCGGAAGGCGCGCACGCGCTCGCCCAACAGAAAAGCCGCAAAGACAACGGTCAGAAGCGGTGCGGCGAACCCGATTGCCGTCACCTCAGGCAGCGGCAACATGCCAAGGCCGGTAAAGGTAAACCCCATCGCCGTCACACCGATCAGCCCGCGCCATAGATGGCCCATGGGGTTTTTCGTTTTCAGACCTGTCTTCAGATCATGACGCAGCAGCAGCCAGACAATGATCACCGGCATCGCAAACAGCGACCGGAAAAACACCGCCTGACCCGAAGGGATGTTGGCCGAGGCCGCTTTGACCAGCGCCGCCATCACTGTGAACAGCGCAACTGATCCGAGTTTAAGAAGAATTCCGCGCGTAGGAGACATGGGTTACCTGTAAATCCGCAGCGCCAACGTGATGTCAGATTGTCGCAGGGTCAATCCCATTGCAGTGCAATCGCGCACTTACATCAGTGATTTACATGGTTTCCACGCAATGGCGACGGAACGCGCGTTTCAGCATATCGAGTTCTTCGCGAAGCAACGCCATTTCAACGCGGATGTCATCCGCCAGAACATCCCCACCCATCAGCGTGAAAGACCCCAGAACCTGCGACGTGCCTGTATCGTGCAGCAGGAAGGTGAACACACCATCGCCCACGGCAAAGTCCGGCACCGGCACATCGACCAGCCATTGGTTGGTTTCGTCCGTTTCAATGACATTCACGCCGTCGACCGCAATATCCAACACGGTGACCGAGATTTGCGGCGGCGGGCAATCCTTACCCTCGCCCTGAAGGCTGCCCTGCCAGACGCCATCCTTGAACCGCAGCTTGGTCAACTTGTAGGTGCTCATCGCTGATGTCCTTTACAGCTCGGCTCGGGGGCGACGACTGAATGTCAGGTCGCGCAGGGTGACTTGGTTCATCTCGGGGCCTTCAAAAATCAGGTCCAACCACAGTTTCTCGACGCGCTTTTCGTTCAGCTTGGTGTAGGCAAGGTCGAATTCGACCATGACTTCCTTTTCGTGCAGCGGCAATTCACGCACGACCTGTTCCACGTTTGGCCCGTGCTTGATGTTCAGACGCGCGAAAATTTCAATGGGTTTTTCCATCTCGAGGATGGTGTCGAGACGGATCAGATGACGGCGCTTCAGGCCCTCGGCAGCCTCAGGCGGCAGGTCCAAGGCCAGCGACAGATAAGATCCGTCAAACCGGAACACATCCAGACGCACGCCGAACGCCGCAAGATCGGCTTCGCGCACGTTACGGATCTGGCGCAGGGTGATCTCGGACCGTGCACAGTCGTGGAACATCGTCGCTTCGCGGCCCAGCATCGCCTTACTTTCGACCGAGGCGATGCCCGGGGATGGCAAGGGACCGCTCCATAACTCGGGCCGCCAAGACCAATCGGCGTCATGGGGTTTTGGAAAGGATTGGTTGCCGATGGCCGGCAAAGCCAGCCTCCCGTCTGCGTAGAAAATCAGGGAATCAATATGACGTTTGATTTCACGCGCCTGCGCACGCTGTTTGCGCAAATCCCGCAGATCGGCAACGGTGGCCTCTTTCGCCAGCTTGGCCCAGCGCCGGACGGACCGTTTGGTCAAAATCCGGCTAAGAAATCCGATATCTTCGGCCATACGTCAGGTCGATCTCTCTGGGCCGGAATTCCGGCAATTGTTCACAAAAACGGGTTAACGCACATCGTTAAGTTTACGCGCGTTAGCTTACGGGCAAGTACGAGTCGCGATCAAGAGCTTGATTCGTCGGATTTTTCACGACTTGCGTTTTTGATCGCTTCTACGACCGTTTCTAGAAAATCCGCGCCGTCGCTACCGGCAAGATGACTTCCTTCTGGAAGGTACATAGCCAGGCTGACAAGGTGTTCGGCCTGAATAAACGCCGCGCGCCAATAGCGGTCTTCGCCATCGGAAATCAGCGCTTTTCCACCGCCAGCCAGTTGCACAAAGACGCTACCGTCACGTGTTTCGGACTGTTGCAGGGTCCCACCCGCCAAAGCTGCAATTGTTTCCGCGCTGGGGACAGTCGCTTCATCCTCACGCGGGCCGACTGTGACAGTGACAAGCAACGCCGGAACCCGCGGGCCGGTCGCGCCATCAGACAGGATGTTGCAGCTGGCAATCATGGCAAAACCGCTGTTGCCACGCTTTTCGACCGTAACAGGATCTACGCAATAGCCGCGCGGGCCTTGGACAACGACATCGCCACGCGCCAAAGCCGTCCACACCATCGGCGCACCAGCGGCGCGGGCCTGACGTTGCGCATCGTTCTGAGGGGAAGACAGGGCAGCCAGAAACCCGGGCGCACCGTCGCCGGTTCCTGTGGTGCTATCGCAGGCCGCAAGACCCGCGATAGCCAGTATCATAAGCGCTTTGCGCAGCACTGGATCACAGATCCATGTAGATGTGCTTTTCTTCCTTGGCGCCCGGATGCGTGACCGCACCCTTGTAGGTTTCGCCGACCAGCTGCGCGTACTTCCAAAGAGCACCGGACGAATAGATCGTCTCTTTCGGGCCCTTCCAGTTTTCTTTGCGCTTGGCCAGTTCGTCGTCAGACAGCGCCACGCTGATTTCACCCTTGATCGCGTCGATGGTGATCATGTCGCCATCTTGCAGAAGGGCAATCGGACCGCAATGCGCGGTTTCGGGGCCGACGTGACCGACACAGAAACCACGGGTCGCGCCCGAGAAACGGCCGTCTGTGATCAGCGCCACTTTCTTACCCATGCCCTGACCGGACAGGGCCGCTGTGGTCGCCAGCATTTCGCGCATACCCGGGCCGCCTGCGGGGCCTTCGTTGCGGATGACCAGAACTTCGCCTTCTTTGTACTGGCGCGCTTTAACAGCTTCGAACGCGTCTTCTTCGCATTCGAACACACGTGCCGGACCGGTGAAGACCTGCTCTTCTTGCGACATGCCCGCGACCTTTACGATCGCGCCCTGCGGGGCAAGATTGCCCTTCAGGCCAACAACGCCGCCTGTGGGTGTGATCGGCTTGTCGATCGGGTAGATGACCTTGCCGTCCGCTTCGCGTTCGATCTTGTCCAGCTCTTCACCGATGGAATAGCCCGATGCTGTGATGCAGTCTTCGTGGATCAGGCCCGCTTTGCGCAGTTCCTTCATCACAACCGGAACGCCGCCTGCTTCGTACAGGTCCTTGGCCACATAGTTGCCGCCCGGCTTCAGGTCGACAAAGTACGGCGTGTCGCGGAAGATTTCGCAAACGTCATCAAGGAAGAAGTCGATGCCTGCTTCGTGCGCGATGGCGGGCAGGTGCAGACCGGCGTTGGTCGAACCACCTGTACAGGCCACAACACGCGCCGCGTTCTGCAGAGATTCCAGCGTGACGACGTCACGGGCGCGGATGTTTTTCTCAAGCAGGTTCATAACCGCCAGACCGGACGCAGTCGCGTACTGGTCGCGGCTTTCATACGGCGCGGGCGCACCGGACGAGTTCATCAACGCAAGGCCGATCGCCTCGGACACACAGGCCATGGTGTTCGCGGTGAACTGACCACCACAGGCACCAGCGGACGGACATGCGACGCGCTCCAGCGCGGACAGTTCTTCGTCCGAGTTCTGGCCCGCCTGGTGACGGCCAACGGCCTCGAACACGTCCTGAACGGTGACGTCCTTACCCTTGAACCGACCCGGCATGATCGAACCGCCGTAGATGAAGACGGACGGCACGTTCAGACGCACCATCGCCATCATCATACCCGGCAGGGATTTGTCACAGCCAGCCAGGCCGACAATCGCGTCATAGCAGTGGCCGCGCATTGTCAGTTCCACGGTATCCGCAATCGCTTCGCGCGATGCCAGCGACGAACGCATGCCTTCGTGGCCCATCGCGATGCCGTCGGTCACGGTGATCGTGGTGAATTCGCGCGGCGTGCCGGAACCTTCTTTGACGCCCAGCTTAACAGCCTGCGCCTGACGGTTCAGCGAGATGTTACAAGGCGCTGCTTCGTTCCAGCAGGTTGCAACACCAATCAGCGGCTGGTGGATTTCGTCTTCGCTCATGCCCATCGCGTAATAGTACGAACGGTGCGGCGCGCGGGCCGGACCCTCGGTTACGTGACGGCTGGGCAGTTTCGTCTTATCGAAGGGGCGCTTTAGCATGGTATCCTCCCGCTGGAGCGTGAACTTTCGCACCGGAATACAAAAGCGCCCCTAGGTTCACAAGCGTGATGGTGCAGATCAAACGGCCCGTTGATCGGTTTTCCACGGTTTATCGCCTTTGACCCGCCATTGACGCAGGCTGGCAAACCGTCATTTATGCTGCGCATGTTCAAATCATACGCCCCTTACGAAGTGTTGGCCGCGCCCGGTCGGGAAAAACCCGAAATCTGGCGGCTGGTTGTTGGTATCGTCCTGTGCCTGATCGTCATGATTGCGGGCCAAGGTATCCTGATTGCGATCTATGGCTTTGCCCTTGGCAGTCATGGAGAGGCCATGATGCAGATGGGGCTGCTGGACACCCCCGATGCGATGATTGCCGCTTTGCTTGGGATTGCCTGCTTTATTCCCGGCGTGATGCTGGCGCTGCGCTGGCTGCACAAACGGCGGTTCTGGGGTGTGATCGGCGATCCGGTCCGCACGCTGAGACTCGGCGCGCGCGTTGCAGCCTATGCGGCTGCTATCCAGTTGTTGCTGATGCTGCCCGCTGTGTTTTTTGCCGAAGAAGAGCTGATCCTGAACACACCGCCGATGCTGTGGCTGGTTCTGCTGCCGATTGGCGCTTTGGTGGTGCTGCTTCAAACCTCGGCCGAGGAAATCTTTTTCCGCGGCTATATCCAAAGCCAGATGGCCGCCCGTTTCCAAAGCCCCATCATCTGGATGGGCATCCCCGCGATCATCTTTGCCATCGGCCACTACGCGGCTGTCATGTATGGCGACAACGCGGCGATGGTTGCCGTCTGGGCGGGTCTGTTCGGCCTGCTGGCCGCCGACCTGACCGCACGCACAGGCTCGCTTGGCCCTGCGATGGGGCTGCACTTTATGAACAACGCTTTGGTGATCCTGTTCGTGTCCATGGATGGCCCGATGTCCGGCCTGTCGCTTTACGTGCTTCCGTTCAGCGCACAGGACGCAGAAGAGGTTGCCAAAGTCATGCCATTGGACTTTGTCGCCCTCGGGGTAAGCTGGCTGGCCGCGCGGGTCGCTGTGCGCGCGTGATTGCAATTCAGGCGTCGCAGGCTTAAGTGACGCCACGACACTGACGAACGGGGCACCCGATGAACTGGATCAGCAACTACGTCCGCCCACGGATCAATTCGATCTTTTCGCGCCGCGAAACGCCGGACAACCTTTGGACCAAGTGCGACGAGTGCGGAACGATGCTGTTCCACCGCGAACTGTCGGACAATCTGAACGTCTGCAGCAACTGTAACCACCACATGGGCATCACGCCCCGTGCGCGGTTCCAGGCGCTGTTTGATGGCGGTGTGTTTGTCGAAGTTGCCGTCCCCGAACCTGTCACCGATCCGCTGCATTTCCGCGATCAGAAGAAATACCCTGACCGCATGAAATCCGCGCAAAAGAACACCGGCGAAAAAGAGGCGATGCTGGTCGCGACCGGCGAAATCGGTCGCACGCCGATCGTTGCCGCCGCGCAGGACTTTTCGTTCATGGGCGGGTCCATGGGCATGTACGTCGGCAACGCGATTATTGCCGCTGCGGAAGAGGCCGTGAAACTGGGGCGTCCGCTGGTTCTGTTTTCTGCCGCCGGTGGCGCGCGTATGCAGGAAGGCATCCTGTCGCTGATGCAGATGCCGCGCACGACCGTTGCGATCCAGATGCTGCGCGAAGCGAACCTTCCCTACATCGTTGTCCTGACACACCCGACCACAGGCGGTGTGACCGCATCCTACGCGATGCTGGGCGACATCCAGATTGCCGAACCCAACGCACTGATCTGTTTCGCGGGCCCCCGCGTCATCGAACAGACCATCCGTGAAAAGCTGCCCGAAGGCTTCCAGCGTGCTGAATATCTGCTGGATCACGGCATGCTGGACCGCGTGACCGACCGTCGTGAAATGCGCAAGGAATTGATCACGGTTCTGCGCATGCTGATGGACATGCCACCGCCGGTCTGGGGCGATCTGCCTGCACCGACCGACACGCCGGAGCTTCCGGCGCCTGACGCAGCTGGCGAAAAATGACGACAGGTTCGGACGCCATCCTTGAACGGATGATGGCGCTGCACCCCAAGGTCATTGATCTGACTTTGGACCGCGTCTGGACGCTGCTTGAAAAGCTGGGCCATCCCGAACGCCAGTTGCCGCCGGTCATTCACCTTGCGGGCACCAACGGTAAGGGGTCGACCCAAGCGATGATCCGCGCGGGTCTTGAGGCCGGGGGAAAGCGCGTGCACGCCTATACCTCGCCCCACTTGGCGCGGTTTCACGAACGTATCCGTTTGGCCGGCGAGCTGATCAGCGAAGAGCATCTGACCGAGGTGTTGGACGAATGCTATGTCACCAACGGCCCTGATCCGATCACCTATTTCGAAATCACGACCTGCGCCGCGCTGCTGGCCTTTGCCCGAACCCCTGCGGACTACGTGCTTTTGGAAACCGGTCTGGGCGGGCGGCTGGACGCCACCAACGTGGTTGAAACACCCGCGCTGACGATCCTGACACCGATCTCGATGGATCACGAACAGTTCCTTGGCAACACCATAGCCAAGATCGCAGGCGAAAAGGCGGGCATCATCAAACGCGGCGTGCCCTGCGTTGTCGGCCCGCAACCCGATGAAGCGCTTGAGGTGATCGAGGCCACCGCCGCGCGCCTTGGTGCGCCTGTGATTGCCCAAGGCCAGCACTGGCATGTCTGGGAAGAACGCGAACGCCTGATCTATCAGGATGAAACCGGCCTTCTGGATCTGCCCCTGCCGGTTCTGCCCGGTCGCCATCAGTACGAAAACGCAGGCGCGGCGCTGGCAGCATTGCGCCACCTTGGGTTTGGCGAGGCCGCGTTCGAAGGCGCGATGACCAATGCCCAGTGGCCCGCACGCATGCAACGCCTGCGCACCGGTCCGCTGGTTGAGGCCGCTCCGCAAGTGGAACTGTGGCTGGATGGTGGGCACAACCCCGCTGCGGGCATTGCGCTGGCCGACCACCTTGGTCGTTTGCCGAAACGCCCCACCCATCTGATCTGCGGGATGTTGAACACCAAGGATGCCAGCGGGTACATGACGCCCTTGGCCAAGGTCGCCGATAGCCTGACGGGCGTGTCGATCCCCGGCGAGGCAAACACGCTGAGCGCCGAGGACACCGCCCGTTTTGCGTCCGATGCCGGTATGCCTGCCAGCACAGCCGACAGCGTGCTGGACGCACTGCAAAAGATCACTGCGCAGGACCCACATTCAAGGGTGCTCATATGTGGGTCTTTGTATCTGGCGGGAGCGATCCTGCGCGAGAACGGGTAAAACGCCCTCAAGCCTTGAAAAAACGCCATTATATTGACGAAATGGCGTTTTCACCCCTATATATGGCGTAACAAAAAGTACCGCGCCTGTATTGCGGATTTCGAGGACGAGTAGATGCGGAATTTTCTCTGCCTGATGGCCGCGATGGCCTTCTTGCCAAGCGTGCCTGCGCTGGCGCAGGACAGCGCCATCACCCCCGATCTGCCCCGTTTTGAAACGAACCTGTCCGGTCTTGCTGTGTCGATCACACGGTCCGGCCCGAACTGTCCGCCCGCCTGTGTCGAGCCGCTCTACATCATGGACGGGGTCGAAACGGTTGCGGAACTGGATGTCATCGAATTTCTGGATGTAACCGCCAGCAACGGCACCGGACTGTTGGTGGATACCCGCGCGCAATCCGAATTTGCCAAAGCAACCCTGCCCGGCGCGGTCAGTGTTCCGGCGGCGACCGTTTCGCCGGAAAACCCCTATCGTGGCGATCTGTTGGCGGCGCTTGGCTTTAGCGGCCAGGGCGGATCGGCCAGCACATACACGCTGCTGGTGTTCGATCAGAACGCTGCTTCGCCCGAAGCGGCGCAAGCGGTTCGCGATCTGATCCAGGCGGGCTACCCTGCCGACAAAATCCTGTACTATCGGGCCGGCATTGACGGCTGGACGGCGCTGGGGCTTTCGACCCAGCCCGGAACATAGGGGGCCTGCAGATGATCCGCGCCGCGCTTTACTTCATCGGATTTGTCGCCGTCACTGCTGCGTTGATCTTCCTTCAACCGGCGGCCAAAACGTTTGACGATGCACCGGTTCAGGCCGTGACCCGTAACGAACCGGACCTGACTGCGATCACACCCACCTTTGACGCAAGCGGCGAACGCCGGATTGTGGCCGAAATGGTGGATGCCACAGACACCGCGCCAATCGCCGTTGATCTGCCAGATGTCGAACCGGTTTTGACAACGCGTCAGCCTATGCCACCCACCGCAGACCCCAGCGACATGCGCGCGCTGACATGGGACACCGTTGCACGTCTGAACGCCGCCACAGGCCGTGACGCGCCCGCGGGCCGCCCCGGCAGCCTGCTGCATACGATCATCAAACGATCGGTCGCGGACGCAGGCCAAGGCGGCACTGTTCAGCGCTATGTGGTCAAGCCCGGCGACAGCCTGATCAGCATCGCGCAAGCCATCTATGGCGACGCGAATATGACCGGTCCGCTGTACGCCGCGAACCAGTCTTTGCTGTCCGGACCGAACGATTTGAAGGCCGGACAGACGCTTATTCTGCCAAATCGCTGAGGTCTGATTGCCACTATATGTGGCTTATCAATGGCTTGTTAGTTAATTGCCTTGACGGCAATACTAAATATTGACGGCGAATCGCATTAGTCGCTATGATTCGCTAGAAAGGTGTCAGGAATTACAACGCGTACACCTTCGAACGGGGACGAGCATGACCAGAAGACTGCCTTCATACCAAGGCTTCTTGCCTGATTGTACTTACGCACCCGTTCCGTTTTCCGCTCTTACCTTTGCGTATTCCGGCCAATCCCGATTTGGCCGGTCTGCGGACGATCAAGACTTTCCTCAATAAAACGACAGGCACGTCAGAAACTATCAAGAGCAGCAAACTTCAGGGGTCCTTCGGGACCCCTTTTTCTTTGGCGCTCAGGCGTCGTTGCCCCATGTTTCGGACTGCATTTCGCGCAGACGGCTGGCGGTGCGTTCAAATTCGAACGCGCCGGTGCCTTCAAGGTACAGAAACTCGGGCTCGGCTGCGGCGGTCACGATCAGTTTGGTGCCTGCCTCGTACAGCGCGTCGATCAGCGTCACAAAGCGTTTCGCTTCGTTGAAATTGTTGCGCCCCAGTTGCGGTACGTTTTCAAGGATCAGAACCCGCACCGTTTCGGCAAGTTTCAGATAATCCGCAGGGCCAAGCGGCTTGCCGCAGAGATCAAAGAAAGACACGCGCGCGACACCGTTGGCAAAACGCGGCAGTTCAACCTCGCGCCCCTTAACAGTCAGGGTCAGCGCGCCTTCCTTGCCGCCTGACAAGTCCTGCCAGATCGATTCAATCGCCGCACGTGATGCTTCGTTTGCAGGCGAGAAGTAGCTTTGCGCGCCTTGCAGGCGGTCCTGCCGGTAGTCCTTGGCCGAGACCAGTTCATGCACAACCATCTGTTCCTTCAGAAGCGCGATGAAGGGCAGGAACAGCTGCCGGTTCAGGCCGTCTTTGTACAAATCGTCGGGGATGCGGTTGGATGTCGTGACCACAACGCAGCCCGCCGCGAAAAGCTGTTCGAACAGTCGGCCCACGATCATCGCGTCGGCGATATCAGTGATCTGCATTTCGTCAAAGGCCAGCACCTTAACCGCGTCAGACACGGCCTTGGCCACCGGTTTGATCGGGTCCTCGGTGCCCTTTTCGCGTTCGGCATGAACGCCCGACTGGATTTCCTGCATGAAGGCATGGAAATGCACGCGACGCGCTGGCACATCCAGCGTTTCCACGAACATATCCATCAACATGGATTTCCCGCGCCCGACGCCGCCCCACAGATAAAGCCCCTTGGGCGGTGGCGGGGCTTTGCGGAAAAAGCCGCGTTTGACGGGTTGGTTCAACTCATCGCGGATACGGTCGAACTGCGGGATCGCCGCAAGTTGCACGTCATCCTGCATCAGCGCGCCGCTTGCGACACGCTCTGCGTAAACCTCGGCCATCGACTTAGACATTGGGTTCGCCCTGCAGCCCAAGGATCTTGCGGAAGGTCGTCCAATAACCCGGCAGGCGCGGCGGTTCGTTCAATTCGGCCAGCGCCTCTTCCTGCCAGCGGGGCATCCGGCGGGCGACGAAATCGCGGCCCCAATCCAGATAGGCTTCGGCATCGTCAGGGCGCAGGCGGCAAGCCGAGCCGACCAGACCGACCAGCGTTTCCGGCGCGGAATACCATTCGTCCTGAATGCCTGTGACTTTCTTTTGCAGGAACGGCCCCACAATCCGCATCAGGCGTTTTTCTGAAAACAACAGCAACATTCGACCCATTTCTTCACGCGTGTAATGGATCAACGGCGGAAATGTATCAAAGAATACCGCCTTGCCATCGATGATCGCGAAATTGCGGATCGACGGGTGGAACCCGATGCGCGTGTCGAACTGGTCGGCATTGTTCCAGAAAGTCGCGATCACATCGCCCGCAGCCTCCATCATAGCCAGCGTTTCGTCTCGCGTGCCCGTCTGCATCAGGGGCCGCATCAGCGACGGGATAGGCAGCGCCTCTTGCACGATGACAGGAATGCGCGCGCCGTCGATGTCGAGCAGGTGAAACTCGGTCTCGGGCAGCGGAACACCGGCCTTCAGCAATGCCGCGACATAGTCGTCGTGGCAGACCTTCAGACGGTCCAAGGCCGCAGGGTCAGACAACCCGCGATAGACCTTGATCACGCGGTCCGCCAAAGGGCCGCTTTTGGGCTGGAACGGGGTGCAGAAATAGCCAAGCTTGGAAATCGGCTTGCCGCGTGCATCGCTGTCGGCACGGATCACATCGCGCAGCGCATCAAGATCGGTCATGGGCACCCTCGTTGAAAACTTGTGCCCCGTTTACCGCGAAGCCCAAGGGGGTGCCATACCCCTAAGCCCTATTGCGCGGATGCTGGACCATGCGCGCCACGGCACCTAAGATCGGCGCATGGAAAAGAACCCGATCAACCCCACCGATGACGACGCCCGCGCACTGGCCCGCGATTTGATCGGCG